>DUUA01000192.1 GCA_012841765.1 Acholeplasmataceae bacterium | reverse complement strand
ATTATCAAATTCTAAATAAAAAGTATTAGCAATTGTAATAATTTTTTCTAAATCTTGATCTTCTAAAACTTTTTGGAAATCATTAGAAATATTAAATAGTTTTGTAGCTCCAATACTTCCAGTACCGGATTTCATTTTATGTATTAAATCTTTTACCTCATGGTAATTTCCATTATTTAAAAAATCTTTTATAATAAATATAGCATTTTTATTATCTTCATAAAATTGTTCTAAAATATTTCTATATAGATTCTCATCACCTCCCATATATTTAAGTCCTAAGGAAAAATCGATTGGAGAATCTTTTTGGTATTTCTTTTTAAAAATATCTTTATTAATTTTATTTACTAAAGAAACTAATTTTTCCGGTTCAAATGGCTTACTAATATAATGGTTAATACCATATTCTTTACATTTAGAAATTACACCTGGAATAATGTCTGCAGTCATTGCTATTATTTCAAATTCATAACCGGATTTTATAATGTTTTGGGTTGTTTCATAACCGTCCATTATCGGCATATGAATATCCATTAAAATTATTTTTATAATATTATGATGTTTTAGACTTAATTCAATGGCTGTTTCGCCGTCACCAGCAATATAAACATTATATCCTGCACTTCTTAGGATTGAGTTAGCAATTATCTGATTGCTAAAATTATCATCAACAACTAAGATAGATACTTTATCATTATTTTCTAAATCAGATACTTCTTTAATTAAAGGAATTGAGTTTTTACCATTACAAAGATTATTTATAGTTTCATATAATAAAATTGGAATAACAGGTTTATTAATACCATAATTAATAATGCTTTTTTCTAAGCTATCATAAAGTTCTTGCTGTAATAACGGAATAATTAAAATTGTTTTCAAACTGTTATTTTTTAATATATATTCTTTTAGTTTTCTCTTTATTTTATCGTAGATTAATTTAGATGAATCATAATCAATTAACACAATATCATAATCTTTTTTATCAATTAATTTTAAATTCAAAAAATCCATACCATTAATAATAGTAACTTCTATATTTACAATATGTAAATATTCCATTAAGATATTGTTTTCAATATTATCATCGCCAATTATTAATGCCTTGTATTGGTGTTTTTTTATTAAGGAAATGATTTCTTGCTCTTCTTGTTCTTTAGATGAATCAATTTGTAATTTAATAAATACACAAAATGAAGTACCAACGCCTAATTCACTGTTTACATTAATAGAGCCACCCATTACTGTAACCAATTCTTTAACAATAGATAATCCTAACCCAGTTCCACCAAACCTTCTACTGATTGTAGAATCAGCTTGGATAAATGGGGTGAATAATGCTTGAACTTGTTTTTCAGTCATACCGATTCCTGAATCAGAGATAGTAAATTTAAGTTCTTGAACATTATTTTCTACACCAAGACTTTCAATATCTAATCTAACAGGAGTATCATTACAAAACTTAACAGCATTGTTAAGTAAATTGATTAAAATTTGTTCCAAACGATATTGGTCGCCTATTAACCAATTTGATACGTCAGGGTCTTCTCTATAAATAAATTTAATTCCTTTTTCACTTATTTTTAAAGATATAACTCCTAAAACATTTGTTATTACACTATCTAAATTAAAACTAGTATTTTCTAATTCAACTTTTCCCGAAGTGAACTTTGAATAATCAAGTATATCATCAACAATGTTTAACATAACTGAAGATGCTTGTGCTATTCTTTCTGAATACATATTTTGTTTAATATTCAAGCCAGAATTCTTTAATAAATAAGACATTCCACTAATTGTGTGGATGGGTGTTCTTAATTCATGGGACATTCTAGCAAGAAAATGCTGCTTTACATTATTGGCATTTTCTAATTCAATTTGAATTTTCTTTCTTTTTTCATTTTCTTTTCTTAATTTTAAAATCCAAAATAAAGATACTATTGAAATAACTGAAAATAAGGAAACAGTGGTAATTAATATATTAAACCAAGGGCCAAGGGGAGTTTCTACTTGATAGCTGATCCATTTTTGATGAATAGTGTTTTTTTCACTTATAGTGATACTTTTTAATGCTTTATTAATAATTGAAAGCAATAATATTTCATTTTTATTAACTGCGAAATGAATTTCACTTATTTCTGGTGACTCAAAAGCAATTAATCGTAAATTAGTAAAGCCGCTAGTAGTTATAATGTGACTAACAGTTGCTAAATTGCCTAAAAAAGCTACTTCATTACCTGAAGCAACTTGAGATATTGCTACATCATTATCATTATATAAACTTAAATTTATTTCTGAGTAATCAAATAAAAAACTATGATGCGAACTGCTTCTTTGTACAGCAACAGTTAAATTTTTCAAATCATCAAAATCTTTTATTGTTGTATTATCTTGAGAAACAACAATTACTCTAGTAAGCTCATAATAAGCATCACTAAAGTTAAAATATTGTTCTCTATCCGAAGTTTTTGAAACAGTAGGTAAAACTAGTATTTCACCATCTAGTGCTTTTTGATAAGTTTCTTGCCAAGATAAGCCATACATTATTTCAAAGTTTAAGCCAGTTTTTTGTTCAACAATTTGTAAATAGTCTGCTCCTATCCCAGATAAAACTCCATCTTGATTAATAAATTCATAAGGAACAAAAGTAGGGTCAATTCCTGTTTTAATATTTCCGTTCAAATTAATATATTCTATTTCATCATCAGTTAAATTTAAACTATTCCTGTCATTAGGTAAGTTAACAATAGAAAGATTGAAAATGAGAAAACATATTAATAACTTTTTCATAATTTTTCAGGGTGGCTTTTTATAATCTCGTGCATTTGGTCTTTTATCTCTAAAAACGCTTTTCCGATAACTGGATCAAAGTGGGTTCCAATACCTTTTTTTATAATGGAAATAGCCTCATCGAAACTAAAAGCCTTTCTATAAATTCTATCACTCATTAAGGCATCAAAAACATCAACAATAGCCATAAGCCTTCCAGCAAGAGGAATCTCATTTGCTTTTAAACCTTTTGGATAACCTGTGCCATCATATTTTTCATGATGGCCGCCAATAATATCTAAAGCTGTTTTGATAAAACTTGGAGTGCTTTCCATTTTATCAACTTCAAGTTGCAAGGCTTCAACACCATATTCAACATGTTTTTGCATTATTTTATATTCTTCTGCCGTTAAGATTCCTGGTTTCATTAAAATATAATCGGGAATTACGATTTTACCTATGTCATGTAAAACAGCTGTATTTACTAATTTATTAATATATTTATCCGTTAATTCATCCTCAAAAATAGGGTTTTTTTGTAAATACTTTGCCAGTTTGCCCATCATTTTTTTTGTTCTTTCAGTATGTTTGTATGTTTCGTCACTTCTTATTTCTAACAAACGAACTAAAGCATTAATAGTAATTAATCTAGAAATTATCAACTCTTCTGTTTTTTCATGAACTAGATGATCTAGCACTTCATTTTGCATAGCCATTTTTTCTTGTGCTTCTCTTAAACTGAGTAAAATATCAATTCTTACCCTTAATGATTTAATATTAATTGGTTTTCTAACATAATCTGCAGCCCCAAGTTCAAGACCTTTTAATTCATTATCAATCTCATTACTATTGGTAAGAATTATTACTTTGATGCTTTTATACTTTTCATCATTACTTAAATGTTTTAACACTGCAAAACCATTCATTAAAGGCATATTAAGATCAAGTATTACTAAAGCTGCATCAATATTTTCATTAATGACATCAATGCCTTCTAAACCGTTGACTGCTGAATATACCCGATAATCCGGTAACATACTCTCAATAATCAATCTGTCTGTTTTGGAATCGTCAATCACAATAATTTTTGGTTTCATAGTTTCCCCCTTTTTTACTTTATAATGCATAAAACATTTATAAACTCAATACATAATGTCAATAGGTCATCAATAAACTTATTTATATATTGTTAATTATTAATTACTTCGATAAAATATTTTATATTTATATGAATTATTAATTAAATTGGTATTTATAGAACATAATAATTATTTTTATTCAAACGATAATCGTATTTAGGTTACGCTTTCATTTATTAT
>DUUA01000191.1 GCA_012841765.1 Acholeplasmataceae bacterium | reverse complement strand
TTTATTTAATAATAATTTCTACGCGCACATTTATTAGTGGCTATTATCGAGTTGAAGATTTTGGCTATTTTACTTTTGCATTTGCTTTGGCAAATGCTTTTTTATTATTTCTCCAATCAATATCATCTCTTATCTTTCCGAAGATTCTTAATCGGATGGCTAATTCTACATTGGAAAAAACGAATGAACTTATAGAATTAATGCGTAACTCATATATTTCCGTAGCACACTTTTTAATTCATATTGCAATAGCCGTTGTACCTGTGTTTATATTAGTACTACCGCAATATTCAAAATCGGGAGAAGCATTTCATCTTATAGCTTTAACAGTTGTTTTATATACTAATTCTTACGGATACTCAGGCCTTTTAATAGCAAAAGGGAAGGAAAAGAGATTAGGATCTTTATCTTTTATCGCTTTTATTATTAATGTTCTATCTGTATTGATTTTAGTTGAAATGTTTAAAGTACCGTTTACTTATGTAATTTTGGGTACCATGTTTTCCTATTTTATCTATGTCTTTATGGTAGGAAAGATGGGCAGAAATGAGATTAAATTGGATTGTGGCATATACTCTGTAATTAAAGATATTTTTCCTTTAAGACTAGCGATCCCTTTTATTTTGAGTTTGCTTTTATCTTTATTCTCTTTTTCTACTGTTTTCTTATTGATCCCAGTCGTTCTATATTCCATTTTAAACTTTAAGACTATTATTGGGCTAAAGCCATTAGTTAAGACTATGATCTTGAATTCGAAAGTGATTGATATATAAATACTGAAATTTTATTTAGTAAGATTATTTATGATCATATTTCAGGTAATTATATAGCATAAAAGGATTTTGCTTTTCTGAACTTGAGATTGCAATATTAATTTCTTTGATTTTCTTAAAGACTATTTAAACACTAATTATATCAGGTATAAATGAAAGATGCAGTTTACAATGTTTTATCAAAAAAAGTAAATTTATTTGTTGTTCATACACCGTTTCATTTGGTTCAATTGGAGAGGATGATTGCTGATGATGTAATTGATAAAAGGCTTCCATCCATAGTATTTTACTCAGTTTTTGTCAATCGAAATAGCGTTCATGAATTATTTGATTATAATTCGTGCCAAATTTTCTTGTTGCCGAAAAACACTTTTTCTTTAAAACAACTTTTCAAAAAAATCGTCATTAATAGCGTTAAGTTAAATAGATTAATTCAGAAGTATAACAGTATTATTAAAGATGTTTTTTTAAATACAAATTTTACTACTGTAATTTTATTTACTGGTACCGACAAAGATATTTTTGATCAAACATTGTTTTTTTATATTGATAAGTATTTCACGAATATAAAGATTGTTTTTGATGAGGGGGTTGGACTATATGTAAAGGAGAATTATTACAGTAAAGGGGTCAATTTCTTGTTTTCTATGTGTACTAAAGTCCTTTTTAAAGTCCCTTTAATTAGCATAAACAAATTAGGTTCTCATCCAAAGAGTCAAATTATATATGCACGATATCCTGAGTTGATATTTAAAGAAAAGAATAAGCAATATTTTAAAATTAAGTTTGAAAGTAATATTAAACCTAAATATGGGAATTATTTATTGATAATTGGAAGACCTATTTATGAAGATCATTTATTTCTAAAATACTTGTTTGATGCTATTGAAAATACAAAAATGTTAAACAAATTCTCTCGATTTTTGAAGCCCCATCCTCGAGAAAATGCAAATGCTTATAAAGGTTTACCTATTAATAATTTACTCCCCAAAACTAGTTTTGAATCAATTGGAGAAGTTCCAATTGGTATGATAATATGTTTTGACTCTTCATCGTTATTAGAGATAGTAGGTTCTGGGGTTGAGCCAAGTAGGGTGGTTAATATCAAGTTTCAAAAAAAATCAATAATCTCCGAATTATTTAATTTGAATGATATTTATTATGATGGAGATTTAGCTGAATTTCAAAAGTCTTTAGAAAAACGGTTTACTCAATTTTTAGAAATATATGCTTAAATCAAAAGTTGAAAATATAATATTTACAAT
>DUUA01000190.1 GCA_012841765.1 Acholeplasmataceae bacterium | reverse complement strand
ATAAAAAATATTGAATATATAATGGAAATGAAAGAAAGGATTAACTCTAATGTTAATCTAGACCTTTTATATACTGATTTATTTATAGAAACGGGGAAATTAAATGGTTAAAGTTGTCGGTGTCGCTTTTAAAGAAGTTGGAAAAATATATTGGTTTGATCCTAATAATATTGTTTTGTCAGTTGGAGATAAAGTTGTTGTGGAAACTGTTAGAGGATTAGAGTTGGGTTTAATTGTTAAAGGAATTCATGAAGTAAATGAAAAAGATGTTTTTGAGTTAAAACCAGTTTTACGCATTGCTAGTCCTAAAGATTTAAAAAGAAATGAAGATAATGAGAGAGATGAGGAAGAGTCACTTAGAATTGCTAAGGATTTAGTGAAACAAAATAATTTACAAATGAAATTATTAAGTTGTGAATTTACTTTAGATCATAAGAAAATCATTATTTATTATAATTCTGATTCAAGAGTTGATTTTAGAGATTTATTGAAAGATCTAGCTGTTGCTTTTAGACTTAGAATTGAATTAAGACAAATTGGTGCTAGAGAAGGTGCGAAGATTGTTGGTGGGTTAGGTGTTTGTGGGCAAGAAGTTTGTTGCAAAAGACATTTAAGGGAATTTAGTGCTGTAAGCATGAAGATGGCAAAAGAGCAAGATATGGCTTTAAGTGCTTCTAAAGTTGCTGGTATTTGCGGGAAATTAATGTGCTGTATTGGTTATGAATGTGATTTTTATCGGGAGCAAAGAAAAAGAATTCCTGGAGTTGGTGATATGGTTAACACTCCTTCAACAAAAAATAGTCCTGTAATTGGAGTTAATTATTTACAAGAATTAATAAAAACTAGAGATTCAGATGGGAATATTAAAGAGTGGAAAGAAAGCGAAGTAATCAGAGTTAAAGAAATGAAAATTAAAGCGCAACCAGATGATGATTCTGATGATGTTGTTGATGATTAAATAATGGAATATATTCATGAATTATTAGGATACGAAAATCTAAAAATTATTCAAAAGGAAGATATGTTCCGCTTCTCTTTAGATTCAATGTTACTTGGTTATTTTGCTAATGTTAAATCAGAAGATAAAGTTGTTGATTTAGGTTGTGGGAATGGGCCTATTCCTCTGTTTTTATCTTTAAAAACAAAAGGACAAATTTATGGTATCGAAATACAATCTGAAGTTTATGATCTTGCAAGAAGAAGTGTTTTACTTAACAATTTAGAAAAACAAATTAGCATTTTAAATGAAAACATTATCGATATATATAAAATAATAGGTGCAAATTCATTTGATGTTGTTACAACAAATCCTCCTTATTTTAAATATAGTGAGGATAGTAATGTTAATAAAAGTGATTATAAAACAATTGCTAGGCATGAAGTTTTAATAAATTTAGAGCAAATTATTAAAGAGTCAAGTAAATTATTAGTTGATGGTGGAAGTTTAAACATAGTCCATCGTGTTTCTAGATTAAGTGATTTGATATATGAGTTAAATAAATGCAATTTTGGGGTAAAAAGGATACAATATGTATATCCAAAGATTAATTCAAAAGAAGCTTTGATAATGCTTATTGAAGCAAAAAAGAATCGTCCTTCTGATGTTAAGGTAGTTAAACCGTTATACGTATTAGATGATATTGGAAAATATACAGCAGAAGTATTGGAAATATTTAATTTTAAAAAATAAATAGGAGGAATTTAAATGTTATTATATTTATTAAATAAAGAAGAGAAAGGTTATTTCTTAGATTTATTAGCTAAGTTAATTAGGGCTGATGGAGATCCATCACAACTGGATTTGCAGACAGTTATTAGATTGCGTAATGAAATGGGTGAAGAAGGTATGAAATATCGTAAGAGCAATACAAATTTAGAAAAAACTATTGAGTATTTTGCGAATACTTCTAAACCTACTAGGAATTTAGTTCTATTAAACTTAATTGGTGCATCATTGAGTGATGAGTTTTATAGTGTTGAAGAACATTTCTTAATTGAAAAAATTCAAGAATCTTTTCAAATAACTAATAAGAAAAGAGCAGAACTAACACGTATGGTATATCAAGATAGAGATGTTCGAGAAAAAACTAAGAGAGTAATTGCTGAATAATGAAAATACAAAAATCATATCTTGATAATAAACCAAGTTTATACTTGGTACCAACACCTATTGGGAATTATGATGATATGACTTTTAGATCTGTAACTACTTTAGAGTCTGTTGATTATATTTATTGTGAAGATACAAGAATTACTAAAGTATTATTAAGTTATTTTAAGATTTCTACTCCTTTATTTGTTTATCATAAATTTAATGAAGATAAGGTATCTGGTGAAATTGTTGAAAAAATATTAAAAGGTAGCAACATTGCTTTGGTTACTGATGCAGGAACTCCTTGTATTAGTGATCCTGGGTTTTTAGTTGTTAGAAAAGCTATTGATAGTGAAATTCCTGTAATTGCTTTACCTGGCGCTTCTGCGTTAATTACGGCACTTTCAGCATCAGGAATTGAATCTGAAAAGTTTTTCTTTTATGGGTTTTTAGCCCATAAAGATTCTCAAAAAGAAGAAGAACTAAAAACACTTGCAGATTATAAAGAAACCCTTATATTTTATGAATCGGCAATTAGATTAAAGGGTACTCTTTTATTAATTAAAAAAACAATGGGCAATAGGAAAATAGTTATTGCCAGAGAAATTACAAAAAAGTATGAAGAATATATTAGAGGTAATGTAAGTGAAGTTCTAGAAGAATTGTTAGATTTAAAAGGTGAGATAGTTTTGATTATTGAAAGAGCAAAACTTTCTGTATTTCAAAAAGAATTAAATAATTTAACAATTAGTAAACATTTTGAATATTATTTAGAAATAGACTATAATAAAAAAGATGCTATGAAAGCTGTGGCAGCAGATCGT
>DUUA01000189.1 GCA_012841765.1 Acholeplasmataceae bacterium | reverse complement strand
TTATTGGATATTCATCACTTTTTTTACTATTTAATTCTCTTTTAACTAAAACCAAATTATCAAAACTATCATCTTTTGTTTTTGATCTAGGATAAATATGATCTATATCATAATCTTCTCCTGACATTAGTTTATCCAAATTAATAATCTCATTACTATACATACATTTACCCATCTGTAAATAGTACAAATAAAGTTTTTTACTTTTTAATTGACTATCAGTATGACCTTTAATTTCTTTTTCCCAATTTATTGTCTCATCTTTACATGATGAATATAGTTCTAAAAGCCTTTTCTTTCTTGTATCCGTTCTCTTTTTTGCAGCTTTATTACTTCTAATAGTCTCAACAAATATTTTTTCTGGTTCCCTTCCAATTATCTTCTTGATTTCTTCCACAATAAGAATTGATTGCCAAATCATTCTTTTTACACCTGGTGAAACATATAAATCATCAAGAATATCATGAGTTAATTCTTCATTTGGATTATACAACAAATTGTTTTGTTCATTAATTTGTTTCATATAATCGTATTTATTGCTTAATAATTGCATTATATTGTTACTAGTATTTCTCATAGCATTAATTATATTTCCTACTTCTCCAGTAGAATAATTAGATAATTCATCACATATGATTTCAGTTAAAAATTCTTTTGAAAGTCTGCCCCAGTCTTTATATCTTAAATTGCATATCTTATTAATTTGTAAAGGTGTTAATTTATCAGGGTACTTCTCTTGTATTCTTTTCTTAATAGATTTTTTTTCATCTGCATAGGAGGTAATCCAATTAATTATATCCTCAACCATTTCATAATTAAAACTTTCATTTAAAATTGATTTAAAATCCCTATAAGACTTTAAATCTGCTTTAACTTCTATGTCTATACCCGTAATAATAGCATTGCTATCGCATTCACCTTCGCATTTTAAAAATTCTAATATTTTTTTCGTGGTAATCTTTCCTTTTTTATTTGTATTTTTAAATAAATCTTCAATCATTTTATCTCTAATAATAATAGAAAGCTTTTCCCCATTGCATTTAATATTATTAAGTTCATTAAGCAGATTATATTCACTATATAGTAGCGAATTCTTTGGAATTACATCTTTGCCTATAAGGTAGGTGCATTTATTAGTCATTTTTCTAATAAACTTATCATGACTTGTCTCTAAATCAATAATATCTTCAAAATTCCATGGGGTGACTTTTTCATCACTCTTTTTTTCGGCCCATGCAAAACCATTTTTCTTTCCTTCATGATATGTATTTATTGGTCCAACATAATAAGGAATCCTAAATTTCATAATCATTATAATCTTATCTTTAACAGTAAACTTTTCATCATCTTTATTGTTTTGGTTTAAAAACTTGAAATATTTTGATGCATTTTTTAAAATGAGTTCTAATTCTTCCAGATGTATTTGATAAGGTATTACACCATTTTCTTTTACTCTTTGTAATGGTAAATATTTATCTAATTCTATTTCTTTAATAATATATTCTTTTTCAACACAATCATCTATTCCTTTTAATAAAACTTTTAATGTATTATAAAAGTCATCTCGATCACATTTCTTTCTTCCATTTCCGATATAATTTTTATAATTTGCAACTTTTTCATTATCTTCTATAAACATCTTTTTATATTCATCATTTGAATATGATTTTATTAACTTTTTCAATGTAGAAAGTTCTTTTTTATGTTTATTAAAAGATTCTACTTTAGATTCAGATATAGTAAGTCCAGCTTTTTTAATTTCATTTAAT
>DUUA01000021.1 GCA_012841765.1 Acholeplasmataceae bacterium | reverse complement strand
AGCAAATCCTATATATGAAGAAAACTTCTTGTTCTTCCAATTCTCCTTTTATTATTATAGGGAATAAAGTTTATGATAAAAAAGTATTAACTCTTGATTTTGATAATAATGAAATTGGAATTTTTGATAGTATAGAATTAGTTGATAAACTAGGATATTCTATTGTTAAAAGTTCATTTACTCTTGCTGCTACATATTTATATATAAAAATTAATGGCAAAGAATATAAATTACTATTTGATACAGGGGCAAAAGTTTCTTTACTTTTTCCAAAAAAAGAATATAAACACTTTAAAAATAATAGTGATATAGAATATTATGGAACAAGATTTTCTGGTATTGATGGTTCAATAGGAGAAGGATTTATTTATAAGAAAGAAACTATAATAAATGATTCTTTCAATGAAAAGCTAAGATTAAATAATGTTATTTTTATTGAAGGACAAAAATTATATGTAGCTGGAAATGATTATCTTTCTAATTATAATTGGATCATGGACAAAAGAAACAAAGTCTTATATGCAAAAAGAAGAAATATTGATGATAGAATTATGGATTCAATAATAAATAAAGCTACTTATGTAAGTTATGGTACAGATATATTAACAGATAGATTAATCATTTCATTAAGGAAGAAAAACGATGGCGAAAAATACCCTTATCAAGCAGTAATCAAAAGCGTAAATGGAGAATTAATAACAGATGACAACAAATGTTATTATAAGAAATTGCTTAATAAATCTAATGATTGGGATACATTAAACGTTGTTACAGAATAATAAAATCATAAGAATTCTATCATAAACTTGGTATCAATTATTCTTTAAAAGACTTTTTATATAAGAAATAGATAATAATATTATGAAGTATGCTTATTCAATTTAGAATAATTTCTTAACTTTGTGGCATAAAATTTAAAAAACTATTAATTATGGATGAAGCATATATTTTACTTATTGCTGTTGTTATATTATTAGTTATATCATTTTTTCTTTCTTCTTTCTATGTAAAGAAAAAGACAAAGGATATGGACTTAGAAGCTAAGGGGGCTTTATATATAAAGAATAAGAAGACACGTAAATTGTTTAGTTATTTTATTCTGGCTTACATTCTCCTTAATATGCTTATCACATTACTAATGAATTTTAATATTATTAGTGGCTTTCGTGCTTATTATGATATTTCTAGTCTTTGTTATGGCTATGGTTTAGTTTTATTATTTCCTGTAGGTTTCTTTTACTTCTTTAATCATTACAGATTAGAAAGAATTGTATTTGGGCGAATTCTTTAAGCAGAGATTTAATATGAAGGTAAGCATTTAAAGTAATGAATTCCCTTTTGAGAGATTATTCATCCTCTTTTTCTAGTTTTGGATGTAAAGGTTTTTCACCTGCATAGGAGAAATGAAGATCATATAACAATTCCACAAGTTCAGGGTCTGGGCGAAAAGTAATACGTTTTCCTCTTACAATTAATTCAGCTATATCATCAGGAGAGTCAATCATATTGCTTGTAATTGAAATTCCAAAAGTGCCAATCCCTTTAACATTAACATTATCACCTAAGGGAAGATACTTTTTTAATGAAGTGGAAATCTCACTGATAGTGCCATATGTATCTCCTACTGAAATAGTACTTCTTATATTAATATCTTCCGCCATCATTTTTGTTGAGATGGTTGCATTTGTTGCCTTACAAGCAAAATACTTTTCTTGCACTTGATTATTAGCGTCTTTAAACTTCTTTTTCCATAATTTGTATTTCATGACCTTTAAATTTTAGGGGTTAATAATTTGTTTCTTATTGAAAAAGCTAATGATTTTGAGCTTAGACTTGAATTTTCTGAATTTAGACTTGCTATTTATAAATTTATACTTGCTCTTTATAAATTTAGACTTCTTTATTTTAATATCGAAATGCCATTTGGCTGCAACGAAATGGCATTTGGCGACGACGAAATGCCATTTCATAACAGCCAAATGCCATTTCAACCTCAAAATAATCAAGTCTAAATTCAAAAAGTCGCCGTATAAATTCATATTAACAGTATATTTTTT
>DUUA01000188.1 GCA_012841765.1 Acholeplasmataceae bacterium | reverse complement strand
TTTTTTAATGCTTTTTTCAACAAAAAATGATATAATAATAAACGGTGATAATATGATAGAAAGATATCAAACTAAAGAAATGAATTTTATCTGGAGTGAAAAAAACAAATTCCAGAAGTTTTTGGATATAGAAATTGCGGTCTGTGAAGCGTATTCTGAATTAGGGATTATTCCTAAAGTAGATTTAATAAAGATTAAAGAAAAAGCATCATTTACTATTTCTAAAATTAAAGAAATTGAGAAAATAACCAAACATGATGTTATTGCTTTTACAAGGACAATTTCAGAGTCATTAGGGGAAGAAAAAAAATGGATTCATTTTGGTCTAACTTCTACAGATATTGTTGATACTGCTAATGGTTTACTTCTAAAAGAAGCTAACGAAATATTAAATAAAGATTTATTAGAACTTTTAAAAGTTTTAAAGAAAAAAGCCATTGAATATAAAAATACACCTTGTATTGGTAGAACTCACGGTATTCATGCTGAAGTAACAAGTTTTGGGTTGAAATATGCATTATGGTATGAAGATTTAAAAAGAGCTATTGACAGGTTTAATCATGCTAGAAATGATGTTGAAGTTGGGAAATTAAGTGGTGCTGTTGGAAACTTTGCAAATATTGATCCTTTCATCCAATATTATGTTTGCAATAAATTAAAATTAAAAGAGGCAGTAATTTCTACTCAAGTTATTCAAAGAGATAATCACGCATATTATATGGCAACTCTTGCTTTAATTGGATCTTTATTAGATAAAATTTCTATTGAATTTAGGAGTTTGCAAAGAACTGAAATTGCTGTAACTGAAGAAGGTTTTTCAAAAGGACAAAAAGGTTCTAGCGCTATGCCTCATAAAAGAAATCCTATTTCTTTTGAAAATATAAGTGGTTGTAGCCGTTTATTAAAAGGATATATGATTTCTAGTTTTGAAAATATTTCTTTGTGGCATGAGCGAGATATTAGTCATTCAAGTGTTGAAAGAATAATATTTCCAGACTCTACAAGTATTTTAAATTATAGTTTAAAAAGGATGACCAAAACTTTAGAAAATTTAGTCGTTAAACCAGAAAGAATGCTAGAAAATATTTATTTAACAAATGGTTTAGTTTTTTCTGAAAATGTTTTATCTGCCGTTATTAGAAAAGACAAGTCTAGAGAAGAAGCTTATGATTTAGTGCAAAAAATTGCAATGTTATCGTATGATAATAAATTAGACTTTAAAGAATTATTACAAAAGGATACAGAAGTTTCTAAAATTTTATCAAAAGACGAAATAAACGCCTGTTTTGATATTAATCACTTCTTAAAATATGTCGATATAATATATAAAAAAACAGAAATTTATAAAGGCTTATAATAATGAATTTTTTAGAAAAAACTAAAATATTAATTGGGGAAGAAAAATTAAATTTACTGAGTAATTCAAAAATTTGTATTTTTGGACTTGGAGGTGTGGGCTCATCAGTAATTGAAAGCTTAGTTAGAGCAGGAATTGGGACGTTTTATTTATATGATTATGATATTGTTGAAGAAACAAATCTTAATAGACAATTAATAGCTACAAGAGATAATATAGGAAAATATAAAATAGATGCAACCAAGAATAGAATTTTAGGAATAAATCCTAGAGCAATAGTTCTTGCTTCTGCTATAAAAATTACAGAAAAAACTATTGATACAATTAATTTTAAAAATTTTGATTATATTATTGATGCAATTGATGATGTTAAAGCTAAATTACTAATAATTAAAAAAGCAAAAGAATATAATGTTTCTATTATTTCTTCTATGGGAACAGCTAATAGAATAGACCCATTCAAGTTAAAAATTACAGACATATCTAAAACTGAATATTGTCCATTAGCAAGGAAAATTAGGTTAGAACTTAAAAAAGATGGAATTTATCATTTGGATGTTTTAAATTCATTTGAGCCACCACGAAATTTCATTAATAAAAATAAGGATTTAGGCACAATTAGTTATAATGTTATAATTTCTGGAAGTTTAATGGCTTATCATGTTATAAAAAATTTAACTTCAAAAAGCATCTTATAAAGATGCTTTTTTTATCTTTTTATAGTATAATTTTTATAAGTAGGTGAATAATATGATTATACCTGAAAATATTCAAAAAATAATTAACGATATTGAATTTAAAGGCTATGAAGTATATATTGTAGGTGGTGCTGTTAGAGATTTTTTATTAGGGAAAATACCTTCTGATTATGATTTAACGACTAATGCAACACCTGAAGAATTAAAAGAAATATTCAATGAGCATAAATATATTAAAGTATATGATGTTGGTATTAAACATGGAACTCTAACACTTTGTTATAATAATTTCTGTGTGGAAATAACAACATATAGAACAGAAAAAGGGTATCTCGATTTGAGACACCCAGATAATGTTTCTTTTGTAAAAAGCATTGATGATGATTTAAAAAGAAGAGATTTTACAATTAATGCTATTTGTTATCGTAATGGAATATATGATCCTCTTAATGGGCAAAAGGATTTAAAAAACAAATTAATTAGAGCAATTGGCAATCCGAATGAAAGGTTTAACGAAGATGCCCTTAGAATAATAAGAGGAATAAGATTTGCTGCTGTTTTGAATTTTGATATTGAAAAAAACACAAAGAATAGTATTTTTACCAATAAAGAACTATTAAAATTGATTTCCATTGAGAGAATTAGAGATGAATTTGATAAAATCATTATGTCTAATAATGTTTGCAATATTTTGAATATTTACTATGATGTTTTATTTGAATTTTTCAGAGAGTTTGGAAACATTTATAACGTAAATATGAATTTTTTAATAATCGATAAATTAGAAAAAAACTTAGTTTTACGATTAGTAGGGTTCTTTTATACAATAATTAAAAATACATTTTCTTTTAAAGTCGGATTAGATTATCAAAACATAATTAAAAAAATATTATTAAATTTTAAGTATTCATTAGATACTGCTTATAGTGTTTCAAGTGTGATATTTAATTTAAATCTCGAATTAACAAATAATAAAATTTCTATAAAAACTCATCTTAGTAGTTTAGGATATGATATTTTAGAGGATCTAATAAGATTTAAAATTGCAATTTTAGAAACAAATCAAAAAGATACCACTGAACTTACTAAGATATCATTAACATTAAAAAATATTATTAATAATAATGAGGTTTACTCTCTTAAACAATTAAACATTAATGGTAGTAATTTAGTTGAATTAGGAATTAATGAAGGCCCACAAATAGGAAATATTTTAAATGATATTTTGCTTTTAATAATTAATGAGAAATTAATTAATAAAAAAGAATGTATT
>DUUA01000187.1 GCA_012841765.1 Acholeplasmataceae bacterium | reverse complement strand
TTAAAATTAAAGAATTCATATATAAATAATACCAATGAGATTTTAATAGATGAATATCAAGACACATCAGATATTCAAGAAAGCTTAATTTCATTAATTGCAAATAATAATGTTTATATGGTAGGTGATTTAAAACAATCAATTTACCGTTTCAGAAATGCTAATCCAATGATTTTTAGAGATAAATATAAAGATTATACAAATAACAAGGGTGGTTATGTTATTAATTTATATGAGAATTTTCGTTCAAGAGTTGAAGTAGTGGAAGATGTAAACTTAATTTTTTCTAAAGTTATGAGCTATGAATTTGGCGGTCTTGAATATAAAGATGGTCATTCTTTAATAGCTGGTAATAAAAAATATAATAACAATAAAGCAATTGATGATTATCATTTAGATTTATTAACTTATGAGAAAAATATTCTTGATTACAAATCTTTTGAAGTTGAAGCTTTTATCTGTGTTAAAAAAATAAAAGAACTTATTAATAATAAAACTTTAATATATGATTGTAAAAAAAATTGTTACCGTGAACTGGGTTTTCAGGATATTGTTATAATGACAAGTGATAAAAACAAATATGAAACTTACAAAATGATTTTTGAATATCATCAAATTCCTTTAAAGATTCATAAAGATAGTCAATTTATTACAAATGATGTTATTGGAACAATTAATAGTATTTTCAAGCTTATATATTGTTTTAGTGACAGAGATTACGCGAAAGAAAACTTAAAGTTTTCTATAGTGTCAGTTTTAAGAAGTTTTGTTTTTTCAGTATCTGATCAAATAATTGGTGAAATATTTTGTAATAAAAATATACTAAAAGGGTTTGAAGAAATAAAACCAGAATTATATGAAGATTTTAAAAAATTAAATAAAATTTATAAGAATTCAGATATATCTTCTTTATTTAAAGAAATTTTAGAAAAGTTTGAAATATATCAAAAAATAGTGTATTTAGATAATGCACAAGAAGTTTTTAATAGAATTGTTTTTTTAGAAAGTAAAATAAAAAGTTTAAGAAATTTAGGCTTTGATTTAAAAGATTTCATAAATTATATTGATGATTCATCTGCAATGAATATTGATACAGATTTCTCAGAAAATTCAGAGATTTCAAAAGAAGCTGTTAACATTATGACAATTCATCGTTCAAAAGGGTTAGAATTTAACGTTTGCTTTTTCTTGGGTTTTTCAACAAGATTTAATTTAAGTGAATTAAAAGATAAGATTATTTTTGATAAAGATAAAGGGTTTATTTTTCCTTATTTTAATGAAGGAATGAAGGATTCATTTTATAAAAAATTATTAAAAACTGACTATAAACAAGCAGAAATTAGTGAAAAATTAAGATTGTTATATGTTGCTTTAACTAGATGTAGGGAAAAGACCTATATAGTTATGGAGCAATTTAGTGAAAAAGAAAATATTTTACAAGATACAAGACAAGAGAAATATTCTAGTTTTTATGATGTTTTATCTGATTTAAAGGTTGATTTAATAATAAGAGAACAAAAAACTAATATGGACAAATTAAATCTAACTAAAGATTATAATAAGATTAGTAAAATTAAAGAACTTGGAAAACATTCTTTTAGTAAAATAGAAAAAGAAGAAGTATCTTTGAAAAAAGAAATCAAACAAGTATCTATTTCATCAAAAGAGTCTTTACTGATAGGTGATCAATATATACTTGGTTTAGAAGATAAAGGAACTAAGTTACATAAATATATGGAATTGATAGGTTTAGGTAAAAATAAATATCAATTAATTGACAAGTTAATTAATGATAAGAATGATAAAGATAAAATCCTTAATTTTATTGATAGTGATTTTATTTCTAGTTTAATTATTCTTAATTATTATTCAGAATATGAATTTATCTATGAAGATGCAGAAAGACAAATTAAAGGAATAATTGATTTGATTATTGAAACTAATGAGGAAATGATTATTATTGATTACAAGTTAAGCGATATTGAAAGTGAAGCATATTTTGAGCAAGTTGAAACTTATAAAAGATATTTAAAAACAGTT
Source organism: Acholeplasmataceae bacterium (assembly GCA_012841765.1). Next base: position 4,338 of record DUUA01000187.1, on the reverse strand, counting down.
ACGGATAAGTTAATTAGTGGTTATTTATATTCGTTTAACAAAAAAGAGTTTAGGAAAGTATAATTAGGTGAATTATGTTAGCTATTATTATAAATGCTCTTGGAATTGTTTTGGGGACCGGAATAGGGGTAGGCTTAAGAAAAATAATTAAAGAAGATGCTGTTAAATCTATTTTAAAAGTATTAGGAGTTTTAGTTATAATAATAAGTTTAACAGGAATTCTTGAGGCAATGGTAGTTTTTACAGATGGGCAGATTGGTTTTCAATATGAACTGTTATTACTGGTTACTATTTCTTTAGGTGCACTAGTTGGAGAACTATTAAAACTTGAAGAAAGATTTATTACTTTTCAAGAAAAAATTGAAGATAAGGTAAAGACAAAAACCAATTTAACAAAAGGGTTTTTTGAAGCAACACTATTATTTTGTGTTGGAGCATTAGCAATTGTTGGTAGTTTTAATGCTGCAACAGGTAATCCTTCGTTAATATATTTGAAAACTGTTCTAGATTTTATTAGTTCCATTTTGTTAAGTGCAACACTTGGTGTTGGAGTAGTTTTCTCAGCAGTTATTGTTTTTTTGTATCAAGGAATTATGTTTGCAATCTTTTATTATTCTGGTTCAATGTTAACTGCAGAGTTTATTAGTATTATAAGTTTAGTTGGTTATGTAATAATTATGTGTATGGGAATAAATTTTATATCTGGAAAGAAAATTAAAATTATGAATTTGCTCCCTGCGCTTTTATTTGCAATAATATATTACTTGGTATTTTTATTATGATTAGAAATGCATGTTATCAAGATTTAGATGAAATCATGGCTGTTATAGATGATGCTAAACAGTTATTAAAAATGAGTGAATCCGACCAGTGGCAAGATACTGATGGATATCCAAATAAGAAAACATTCAATGAAGATTTAGAATTAAATCATGTATATGTGTTAATAGAAGAAGATGTTATCGCTGGTGTTATTGTGTTATCTTTTGCACATGAAGATGCTTATGATGTTATTGATGGAGAATGGAAGTATAAGACTTATTCAGTAATTCATCGTTTGGCAGTAAAAAATGGTTATTATGGGAGAAAAATTGGTTATAGATTAATTGAACATTGTGTAAAAGAAACTAAAAAACAAAAAGTAGAATCAATAAGAGTTGATACCCATGAAAAAAATAAAACAATGCAAATTTTATTAGAAAAAACAGGATTTGTTAATTGTGGAATTATTTATTTGCTAAGAAAAGATGTTTTAAATAATAAGAGAATTGCTTTCGAGTTAAAAGTTAAATAACTAATAATTTAATATTAATTACATTTACAGAAGCAAGGTACTATGTTATAATATCTTATATTTCTTAATGGGGAGTAGCTTGTAAATAAGATTTACTATTACATTCGTCAGCACGACTTTTAATAAAGTCCGGGTGTAAATTCTGTTTTCAGAAAAAGCAAGACCATTATTCTTCTGTGGAGAATAATGGTTTTTTTATTTGGAGGTTATGATGAAAAAAATAGAAGTTTTAGAAAAATTAAATGCAAATCCTAAAATAGGATTAACAAATGAATTGGCAAATAAGATTAGAATTGAATCAGGTTTTAATGAACTAGAAGAAACAAAGAAAACTCCTTTAATTTTAAAATTTTTAAAACAATTTAAGGATATTTTAATAATTATTTTGATTATTGCCGCAATACTACCTTTGTTAATTGATCCACATGATTTTGTGGAGAGTATTATTATTATGGTTGTTGTTTTGGTAAATGCTATTTTAGGTACATATCAAGAAAACAAGGCTGAAAAATCTCTTGAAGCATTAAAGAAAATGTCTACACCTCTTGCAAAAGTAAAAAGAGATGGACAATTTTATGAAATAGAATCTAGATTATTAGTTCCTGGTGATATTGTTGAAATTGATGCTGGGGATTTTATTCCTGCAGACTGTCTTGTTTTATCACAAGCAAATTTACATGTTGATGAGAGTGCTTTGACTGGTGAAAGTGTCTCCGTAAACAAAAATTCTGAAGATTTAGAAGATGAAGAGGATTTACCTCTTGGAGATAGAAAAAATATGCTTTTTGCTTCAACATATGCTACATATGGTAAAGGTGAAGCGATCGTTGTAAAAACGGGAATGAATACGGAAATTGGAAAGATTGCAAAAATGTTATCGGTCCCTAAAGAAGCATTAACTCCTTTGCAAGTTAAATTAAATCAAATTGGCAAAGTAATTGGAATTATTGCGATTGCTATTTGTGTTTTAGTTTTCTTCTTTGAAGTTATTGCTACTGCAAAATTACTTGAAGTATCAATTTTCAAAATTGGTAGTAGTGCTTATTTTGAAGCATTTAAAAACAGTGTGGCTTTGGCTGTTGCAGCAATTCCTGAAGGATTATCAACTGTAGTAACAGTTGTTCTTGCAATAGGCGTTAGTAATATGGCTAAGAGAAATGCAATTGTAAAAAAGCTTCCAGCTGTGGAAACACTTGGAAGTACTTCAATTGTTTGTAGTGATAAAACTGGTACTCTTACTCAAAATAAAATGACTGTTATAAAATTATATACAAATGAATTAAAAGATGTTCATGATGAATTAAATTTTACTGAAAAAGAACTACTTAAGTTTTTTGCTATTTGCACTGATGCTTCAGTTAATTTTATTGATGGTGAAGAAAAAAGAATAGGGGATCCTACAGAAACTGCTTTAATTGATGGTTACTTCAATTATTGTAATGAAGGAAAAGGGGATTTGAAATTACAATTTCCAAGATTAGAAGAATTGCCTTTTGATTCTGAAAGAAAAATGATGACTGTTATCGTTAATTATAAAGGTAAATTTCTTAGCATTACAAAAGGGGCTCCTGATGTAGTCTTAAATCGGTCTGTAAATACTAATAAAAATGAATTTTTAAGAATAAACGAAAAATTAGGAGAAAAGGCTTTAAGAGTATTAGGCCTCGGAATTAAATATTTAGATAAAGTTCCTACTGAAATAACTAGTAAAAATTTAGAAAACGATTTAACTTTTGTTGGATTAGTAGGAATGATTGACCCTAGTAGACCAGAAGTAAAGAATGCAATTAAGGTTGCCAAAGAAGCTGGGATAAGAACTATCATGATTACAGGTGATCATGTAGTAACAGCTAAAGCTATTGCTATTGAACTAGGAATTATGGAAGAAGGTTCACTTGCAATTACTAGTGCTGACCTTCAAAAGATGACAGATGAATATTTAAGTGAAAATATTGAGAAATATTCAGTTTATGCGCGTGTAGCACCATCTGACAAAGTCAGAATTGTTGAAGCATGGCAAAAACGAGATATGGTTGTTGCGATGACTGGAGATGGTGTTAATGATTCTCCAGCATTGAAAACCGCAGATATTGGTTGTGCTATGGGAATTACTGGAACAGATGTAGCAAAAGAAGCTGCTGCTATGATTTTAACAGATGATAATTTTGCTACGATAATCGATGCTGTCAAAGAAGGAAGAGGGATCTATAATAACATAAAGAAAACTGTCCAATATTTGCTTGCAAGCAATATTGGAGAAGTAATTACAATATTTGTTGCTTCTATCATCTCAATCTTTCGACCTGAATTTGGTTTACCATTACTTGCTATCCATTTATTATGGATAAATTTAATAACTGACTCACTACCAGCATTTGCACTCGGAATGGAAAAGATTAGTGAAGGGTTAATGGATGATAAACCACGACCAAAAAAAGAAGGTTTTTTTGCTAATGGATTAGGTATTACAATCTTATGGCAAGGATTAGTAATTGGATCATTAACACTATTTGCATATATGTTAGGTCATTATGGTTGGTTAGGCGTTAGAATGGATGACAGTGTGGCAATTACTATGGCGTTTATTACTTTAGCTACCATACAACTATTCCATGCTTTTAGTTTGAAGTCGACTAAATCAGTATTTTCTAAACAAATATTTAATAATAAATATTTATGGGGAGCATTTTTTGGTGGTATTGGTTTACAAATGCTTATTATGTATATTCCTGCACTAGCTACTCTTTTTAAAATTAATGGTTTGTTATTTAATGAATTATTAATCTCATTTGCTTTGGCTTTCTCTTTAGTTTTAATTGTTGAAATTACAAAGCTATTCCAAAAAAATAAAAATAAAAATAAACACTTCAATTAAAATTTGAAGTGTTTTTTAATAATAATTAATGTATAATAAAGATAATGAGGTTAGTTTATATGAGTAAAGCAATATTATTATTACATGGCTTTTTAAGTAATACAGGTGATTTTGAAAGAATTATGGAAATGTTGGAAGAAAATTATGACTACGTAAAAAAAGTAGTTTT
>DUUA01000186.1 GCA_012841765.1 Acholeplasmataceae bacterium | reverse complement strand
CAAAAGGAGACCACTGAACTTATTAAGATATTATTAACATTAGAAAATATTATTAATAACAATGAAGTTTACTCTCTTAAACAATTAAGCATTAATGGAAGTAAATTAGTTGAATTAGGGATTAATGAAGGCCCACAAATAGGAAAAATTTTAAATGATATTTTGCTTTTAGTAATTAATGAAAAATTAATTAATAAAAAAGAATGTATTATTGACTTTGTTAAAGAAAATTACTTAACGTGATTATCAAAAGAAACCCAATATGGATATATCAAAAAATAATCATAAAATAGATTTCTACAACAAGTTTTTTTCTTGTGCTTTATTTAGTGGTATGTTATAATTACATATAGTTTAAAATAAAATATAAACTAATATATCGCAAAGGAGAACTAAATCATGGTATTAATGGATTACATTATAATTGCTATTGTTTTGATTTCTTTTTTAATCGGATTGAAGAAGGGATTTTTCAAACAACTAATGGGTTTTGCTGCTATTTTACTGGCAGTATTAGGAGCGTGGCTTCTAACACCAATGACAGCCGATTTTATTGAAACTACCGCAATAAATCAAAGTATTGATGATAAAATAGTTACTTGGTTAGAAGCTAAAGATGGAATTTTTATTACATCTGTTACAGTTGATCCTACACCTGAACAATTAGAACAAGCAATGGAAGAAACGGGGTTACCGGGATTTATTGTTAATGCTATTGTTAAATATTTTGACATAGAAGTTCCTGCAGGAGAAACAAAAACTTTTGCTGAGTTGCTCAGTCCAGAAATAACCAGAGTTATTGTTGTTGTTATCGCCTTTATTGCTCTAATTATTGTACTGTGGTTAGTATTATTTATTTTAGCAAAAATATTAAATAAAGTTTTTTCATTTGGAGTTTTAGGAGTATTAAATAGAATTATGGGTGGCGGTTTAGGCATAGTTAAATCAGTCATTACAGTTTCACTTATATTATTAGGTTTATCAGCACTTGCTGGAATTGTGCCAACAGTAAGTAACTTTATAGCAGATCAATTAGATGCTGCTGGAAGTATATCAGTATTTAAAATGTTACAAGAAAATAATCCAATTAACTGGATTATTAATTCAGTTTTAAAACCATAAGAAAATAAACGACAGTATGGAAATATTGTCGTTTTTAAAAAGGAGATAATGAATGATTAAACTTGTTGATGTGTCAAAATATTATAAAACTGAAACAACTGTGGTAATGGGACTACATAAAATAAATCTTGAATTTAATATTGGTGAATTTGTCGCAATTACAGGGGAATCAGGAAGTGGTAAATCAACTTTACTTAACGTTATTAGTGGTGTTGATAGCTATGAAGATGGCGAACTTTATATAGATAATGAGGAAACTTCCTATTATAGTCAAGCAGATTTTGAGAAATTTAGAAAAGAACAAGTTGCTTTTATTTTTCAAAGTTATAATTTAATAGAAAATTATACTGTTTTGCAAAATGTTGAAGCATCTTTAATAATAAAAAATGTTGAAAAAAATCAAAGAATAAGAAGAGCTAAAGATATTATTGAAAGGGTTGGTTTAACTAGTAGAATTAAGGCAAAAACTTCAAAATTATCAGGTGGTGAAAAACAACGTTTAGCTATAGCTAGAGCCCTTGCACAAGATACTAGATTTATTGTAGCGGATGAACCTACTGGTAATCTAGACAGTAAAAGTGGTGAATCAGTTTTAAAATTACTACATGAATTATCAAAAGATAAATTAATTATTATTGTGACTCATAACTATGAACAAGTGGAACCATATATTACAAGAAAAGTTAGATTGTTTGATGGGGAAGTTGTTGAAGATAAAGTTATAAAACAATCTGAAGCTGTGTCTGAAGATATTCTGAAAGATAGTATAAAACCTAAAAAGAATTTTTTTAAAATTCCATTTAAATTTGCTTCACTTAATTTATTATCTCAACCTAAAAAAACTTTTTTGATTTTGCTTGTTGCAATTATGACGACTTTTTTTATTTTTGTTTTTTATGGTGGCTATGCCACAATTAAATCTTCATTAACAGATTTTGATTATAATTATAATTACAATTCTTTTGAAGAAAGAGTCATAATTAATAAAGGAAAAGATGAATATGGAAATAAAATCCCTTTAACTAATAGTGATTATGATTATTTAAATTCACTAAACAATGTAAATCAAGTAGTTAAATATGAACAAGGATTAGACACGACTTTTAATATAATAATTGATGAGCTTGATTTTGATTTTAAAGTAACTGATTTATATGGGGGTTTACCTAACGCTTTTCCAATTTCATTAATAACAGAAAATGATTTAATGGGTGGCAGATTACCGGAGAATGATAATGAAATTATTATAAGTTATTTACCTGATTATAAGAAATCAAAAAACCAAGATATTGCTGAAAAATTAAATACACAACATATCAACTCTACAGCTGAACTTAGTTTTAAAAATTTCTATTTAAGTAATAATCCGACTATTAAAAACTTAAAAATTGTGGGTATAATGAAAGAAAACACCTCTAAATTTGGTGTTTTTATTGGTGATAATATTCTTAAAGATATATCTAATTTATATAATTTTCACAAAAATATAGATGAACAGATTGTTATTAAATATAATCTTCAAGATGAAATAGGTAAAGTTACAGTTGCTTCACCATTTAAAAAGATTGGAATTGATTATTCATTTACTAATGATATTTTTTCTCCAAGCAATGAACTAAAGCAAACAATTAAACATCTTAAAGAAGTAAATAATGCTATTAATATAGAATATTATTATAAAGAACAAAAAATAAATATTGAGGAAAACCTAAGTGATAGCAATATATCTTTTGTTAATCGAAACTTATTAAATGAAGAATCTGTTGAAATATTTCAGTATTCTTTAGTTGTTAAAGATATAAGTAAATTAAAGAGTGTTATGACAAATCTTAATAACAATGGTTATAATGGATTAAGTTCTTTTTTAGCAAATGAAAATGTAGATCGGAATTTACCAGGCGAATTAATGATTATTTCTATTGGATTTGGCATATATGCTATTTTCTTACTTATAATTGTATATCTGTTTTCTTATTTAAGCATAAGGACTATTTTACTTAGCGGTAAAAAAAATTATAATATTTTTAGAGTTTTAGGAGTAAGCCCAAAAGAAATTCAAATTATGTCAGGAATAGAAGTTGTTATTTGTTTTTTTAGTGCATATTTATTTAATCTAATTTTGTTTGTTTTATTCAAACATCTTAACGTTAAATATGTTAGTGACTTTGTAGCAAATATTAAATTTTCAGACTATATGTTATTGCTTGTAGTTAATATCATATTATCATTCTTTGTAGCTAACAGATATTCAAAATTATTAGCAAAACGCTCATTAATGGCTACGGTAAAGGTTGGTGGATAAAATGATTAAACTTTCTAAAGTAAATAAATATTATAATCGAAAGAAAAGTAATCAAATTCATGTAATTAAAGATTTCGATTATGATTTTCCAAGTAAAGGATTAGTGTGTTTGTTTGGACCATCTGGTTGTGGGAAGACATCGCTGTTAAATGTTATTTCAGGATTAGATGGGATTGATTCTGGAGAAATTATAATTGATGATTCTAAATTCACTAAAAATTACCGCTCAACAAAATGGGATGGAATTAGAAGTAAAGATATAGGTTATGTCTTTCAAAGTTATGTTTTATTTAATGATTTAACTGTTTATGAAAATCTTCGTTTTGTTCTAGATGTTTTTGGGTTAAAAGAAGAAGAAATACAATCCAGAATAGATTATGCTTTAAATGCCGTAGGGATGATTAAATATAAAAACAGAGAATGTAATCATCTATCTGGCGGACAGCAGCAGCGAGTAGCAATTGCAAGAGCTTTAGTAAAAAGTCCTAAAATTATCATTGCTGATGAACCAACAGGAAAT
>DUUA01000185.1 GCA_012841765.1 Acholeplasmataceae bacterium | reverse complement strand
TTAATAAATTTTACTCCTTTTTTTGTTATTGTTCTATAGTTTATTATAGTTGATATTTCATAAATATATTACTTTTTTCTATTTATCGCTTATATTTTCAATTATTAAAATAAAAAGTCTAACATTTAAGTTAGACTTTGTGTTTTTGATTTGAACTTTTGGAAAGTTTGAAATGTTTGTTCTAATTTTCTTACCGTTTTTTCAATATTATAATATGCACACTCTGTAAAGATTGCATCAATAATTGCCATTTGAGAAATTCTTGATGTCATCGCAGCACTTCTAAAGTCTCCCTCTAGTGCCGATGTATATAAAACAATATCAGATATATCTGCTAGTAATGACTTACCAGCTTTTACAACACCAATAATTGTCGCTTTATTTTCTTTAGCAACTATAGCTGCTCGAACTATTTCACTTGTTGTACCTGAGTTTGAAACTAAAATAACAACATCCCGGTGATCTATGAAAGTTGCATCAGTTAACTGATCATGCGAGTCTTCTTGAGCTATACAAAATTTATCAATTCTTCTTAATTTCATTTGTAAATCTTTCGCTACAAGATATGATGAGCCTTTACCAAATAATAATATCTTTCTAGCAGACATAATTGTTTTAGCTGCTTCCTTTAATTTTTCTTCAGAAAATAATCTTAAAGTGTCTTCTAAAGCTCTTACGTTATTTTCAATTGCAATTTTGCCGTTAAATTCTTTAACATCCTTCGATAAAATAACGTCCGTATATTCTTTTACATCAGGAATTTCAATTTTAGAATTAGCAAGAATAAAGTCAACTTTAAAATCTTTGAAACCATCATAACCAAGTTTTTTACACATTCTTACAACTGAAGCAGGGGAAGTATATGCAGCCTTAGCAATTCCTTCTACTGTAAATTCTTTTAGGGTAGATTTGTTTTCAATAAGATAATCTAAAACTGATTGCTCAGCTACACTTAAGTTATCTCTATGTTTTAACATGTTAATCATAACACTCATTAATATCACCCTTTCGTGGTTTGTTATGTTTACCTTATGATTATACCATGTATGAAAATATTTTTCACTTTTTTCAATAAATAATGAAAAAACACATTATTTACGGATTTTTGAAAATATAGAACGAATTATTGAAAAAACAGAGATTTTTAATTACTATATTAGACATTTTACTTATTATGCTGAAAATTTATTTACTACAAAAATAGATTAGTTAGATTCTTTGTGAGCAATCTTTGCAATAAAAAAACACCTATTATAAGGTGTTAATAATTTTAAATGGAGCGGGTGATGAGAATCGAACTCACGTCATCAGCTTGGAAGGCTGAGGTAATAGCCACTATACGACACCCGCAATTTACGATTATTTAAATGGTCGGGAAGACAGGATTTGAACCTGCGACCTCCTGGTCCCAAACCAGGCGCTCTACCAAGCTAAGCTACTTCCCGAAAAATGGCGCACCCAAGAGGAGTTGAACCCCTAACCTTTTGATCCGTAGTCAAACGCTCTATCCAGTTGAGCTATGGGTGCGTGCGACTACTTATAAAAAGTGGTGACCCGTACGGGACTCGAACCCGTGAATGCATGCGTGAAAGGCATGTGAGTTAACCGCTTCTCCAACGGGCCATTTTCTACAATCGCATATATAATTATAGCAATTTTTATTGATTTGTCAACCTTTTTAATTAATTTTCTACCACTTTATTTATTATTTGTGTTTTTTTCTAGTAAACATCATAATATCTTTATAAAGCCATTGTTAAGTGGTTAATATACAATTGATTCTTTTAGTTTTTTTATTTTTTCTATTTCATTATAATATTCGAGAATTTCGAAAACAAAATCATAGACTACACCCGCAGATCTAGCTGTAATTATATTATCATCTGTTACTACTTTTTCATTTTTTCGGTAAATTCCATCTTGAATGTTAGTTTCTAATCCTGGAAAAATTGTGAAATTTTTATTTTCTAATATTTTTGTGTCTTTCAAAAATAGAGGACCCGCACAAATTGCTGCAATTAATTTGTTATGATTGTTAAAATAATTGATTATTGGTAACATTTTTTCTAAATTATCTTGCCAAATGAAAATATGGCCACCACCTGGTATAATTAAAAAATCATAATTATCTGCAGAAATATCATCAATTAAGTAGTCAACTACAATTTTTTGATTATATGCTGTAGTTATATTTTTATTAGCCTCTAGCGTTACAGAATCAATTGAAAATCCCGCTCTAATTAGTAAAGCTCTTGTAAATAAAGCTGCACCATCTTCTACTTTATTGTTAATGATCATTAATCCTTTCATGATTTCCCTCCAATTATATTAAGTTATCTACTTTAGAATAAACATCATATATCAACTTACTACCCATTTTTTCAAAATCATTATAGTCATTTATATGATTTTTTGAAGCAATTATATCAGAAACAACTTTTATTGAAATCATTTTAACAGAATTTATATATGCAACTTGAAAAAAGGCAGCACCTTCCATATCGACTAAATAACTTCCATCCATTTTATTTGTCATAAAATAATCACCAGTATAAAGAGTAGCCTCTTTATAATCAAACTTATCTATTATTTTATCGTAGCTAAAATAGGTAGGCGGTAGTCCTGGTACTTGACCCTTTTCATAGCCAAAAATAGTCACATCAAAATCATGATATAATGCTTTTTTAACACTAACTACATCTCCAACCTTAAAGTTATCACTTGCTCCAACAAAACCTAAATTAATAACAAGTTCTACTTCATATTTAGCTAGTAAATAACTTAAAGTTGCTGAGGCATTAACTTTACCTACTTTGGATATTGCAAGTAAGTTATTATTATTTTTATATAGTTTAAAAGGTGTTTCTTGTATTAAATTAAATTCTTTTATAATATCTTTTGCTTCATCATCCATTGCAATGACGAATAATTTTTCAATTTTATTCATTATTCCTCTTCTATGTATAAAACATCATGTTTATCTTTATTTCTTTTAAACCAAACTACTGCATAAGGACAAGTATTAACAACTTTGTAATTGTGATCTTTAGCATGATTATAAACTTCATGCATTAATTTACTTGCAACACCATGACCTCTAAGTGCTGGTGTTACAAAAGTTGATTTAACATCAATAACATTTTCTTTTTTAAATGGAAATGTTGCTAAAACAATAATGTCACCATCTTCATCTTCTACAAAAATACGGTTTTGTTCGTGGATAAATTCCATATTTATCGCCTCCTACTATTAGTATATCAATTTAGTGCTAAAAAAAACAACCTATTGGTTGTTGAAATTAAATGGCGCCCACTCTAGGACTCGAACCTAGGACCCCTTGATTAACAGTCAAGTGCTCTAACCGACTGAGCTAAGTAGGCATTACAATTATTATAATGATTCTTTACTACAAAGTCAATATTGGTATTTCATTTTTATTAAGATTTGCCTGGCAACGTTCTATTTTCGCCCCTTAAGACTATCGTCGACGCTGAAATGCTTAACTTCTGTGTTCGGCATGGGAACAGGTGTGCCCTCCTTGCCATCATCACTAGACCATTGAAAGATGTTGTTAATCTTCCAAAACTAGATATCTTCTTCAGTTTCTTTGGTTAAGT
>DUUA01000184.1 GCA_012841765.1 Acholeplasmataceae bacterium | reverse complement strand
TAATTTATTTAATTTTTTTATTAATTAAAAAAACCGCTATTAAGCGGTTTTCATAAATTTTTCAATATCTTTTACTTCTTTTATAATATCCTTACTAAGATTTATATTTCCATTTTTTGTTATTAGAATATTGTCCTCAATTCTAATTCCTATATTTTCTTCTTCAATATAGAGTCCAGGCTCTACTGTCATAACCATGCCTTCTTTAAATTCAACATCATGTAATCCTGGATCATGTGTATCAAGACCAATAAAGTGACCAATTGAATGATAATAATACTTTCTAAATTCATGATCTTCTTTAATTAATCCTAATTTTTTTAATTGTTCAATTGTCAGCTCATTTGCATAATTATTATATTGTTCCCAAGTAATTCCAGGTTTTAAGAATTCAATGCATTTCTTCTGCACAGTTAAAACAGCTTCATAAACTTCTTTTTGTCGCGGTGAAAATTTACCATTAATAGGGAAAGTTCTACTTATATCGCTAATATAGTTTTTATGTGCACTTCCAAGATCAAATAATACTAAATCCCCATCTTTTAAAATATTATTATTATTAGCATAATGTAAAATAGTACCATTTTTACCTGCTGCACAAATTGTTTTAAAAGCATGCTTTTTTTGGCCATTAAACATTATATAATGATTAAAAAATGATTCTAGCTGATATTCATATAAACCTGGTTTAGAATTTTTCATTAATTCTAAAACACCACCATTTGTAGTTTTAATTGCTTCTTTGATCAAAGATATTTCTTCTTCAGTTTTAATCATTCTTAAACCAATAATAACTGGATAAGAATTCTTAATTTTTATTTCAGGATAATCTTTAGCAATTTCATCTTTAAACAATAATGCAGGAGAAATATGATGTTTCTCATTTTTTCTTTCTAGATTAAGATAAATATTTTTCACATTAGATACACTATATCTTGTTGAATTAAGCATACTAAATAGAAATGTTTCAAAATCATTTATAAAACGTATGTTTTCTACTCCTGATAATTCCTTAGCTTCGTCTTTTGATAATTTTTTTCCTACCCATTTAGCCATATATTCCGATGTTTCTTCAACAAATAAATATTCTTTATTTTCACCCTTTGCTTTTACTAAAACTAAAATTGCTTTGCTTTGATCAATTCCAGTTAAATAATAGAAATTTCTATCAACATCAAAATCATAATCTTGATCTCCAGATCTTTGCTTTTCTACTCCTGAAAACAAAATAGTTACTGAATTATCTTTAATTTCTTTAAAATAATTTTCTCTATTTTTACTAAAAAAATTGTTTTCCATTTTTTCACTCCTTATATTAAATAATTATGATCGAAATTAATTACTAAATTAATTTTTTCATCTTTTTTATAAATTTCTTCTTCCAAAATTTTTCTAAGTTCTTTATCTTTCATAGAAAAGCCTTGAGGTATAACAATATCAAATATTACATTTGTATGAGTAGGTCCAACCACGACTCGAAAATCATGAAAAGATAAATTTTTATCAATATTTCCTAACATTGTTGTAATAATGTTTTTAATTTTAAGTGATTCTGCTGTATCCTTTTCAATAGGATCCATATGAATAACTAAATTAATTCCATTATCTTTATAAAAATCTCTTTCAATATTATCAATCATATCATGACTTTCAACAAAATCAACATCGCTTCTCACCTCTACATGGACCGTTACAAATATATTACCTGCTCCATATGTGTGAATAACCAAATCATGGATTCCCAAGACTCCACTATATTTAAGTATTTTATTTTCTATTTTATCAACTAGCTTTTTATCAGGAGCTTCTCCAATTAAAGGAGAAATAGTTGATTTAATCAACTTAACACCATTGAAAATAATAAATAAAGAAACCAATATTCCTAAATAAGCATCTAAATTTATTTTAGTAAAATAGAACAATAAATAAGCAATAATAACTGTAATTGTTGAAATACAATCACTTAAACTATCAAAAGCATTCGCTTTAATTACTTTTGAATTTATCAAATTACCTAAGCGATGATAAAAGATACTTTGGATAACTTTAACAATTAAAGATATAACTAGTATTATGATAGCAATATAACTAAAAGTCAAAACTTGTGGTGAAATAATATTTTCAATTGAAGATTTCAGTAAAGAAACACCAACAACTAAAATTACAGAAGACAATAATAATCCAGAAATTTGTTCCACCCTTTGGTGGCCAAACGGATGTTCTTTATCTGGGGGCATTCCAGCAAAATGAAAACTTATAACAGTTATTATGGAAGTTCCCATATCAGATAAACTATTAATTCCATCAGCTAAAATAGATACTGACCCAAAAATAATACCAGCAATTATTTTCCCTAGAGCAATTGTAAAATTAGTTATAATTCCAAATACTCCACTTAAAACTCCATATTTATTTCTAACTTTAGTATTATTATATTTTTCATAATCTTTAATAAATAATTTCCCTAAAAATTTTATCATAATTACCTTCCAATAATAT
>DUUA01000183.1 GCA_012841765.1 Acholeplasmataceae bacterium | reverse complement strand
GGTAAAATAAAATTGATTGCCCAAATATAATCATTAAAGATAAATCCCATTAGAAAAATATAAGTGACAGCGATGAAACTTCCAATAATTATTTTACTAAAGAGCCGCTTCTTAACATATATTAATGAGAATATAAAAATGAAGTACAAGTTAGATAAACCAACAATTAAACTCCAAGATAAATCTTTACCATTATTATAATAATCAATAAATAATGAAGCTACAATTGAAACAATATTTAAAATAATTACTAATCTTAAAAAGGTTTTAAAGACATTCTTTTTAGGAGTGTACTCAGGATAATTAAATTCTTCACCTTTATTATCATAAAACTGAAGTTTTTCATTGCATAAAATACAATTATTAATTGCTGTTGATATTTTAATATCACACGTTTTACAATATTTCATCATAGCCCTCCCGGTAATTTGTATCTAGGGTAACAGCAAGATTATCATTTTTTAATTTTCTAATAAAACTGTTTATAATACTAATATCTTTGATAACACTGTTAAAAGTAATATTAGTATTATTACCAAAACTACAAATTCCAACATTAATACCTCTACCACTATTCATAAACTCAACATCTTTAACAAACGATTTTAGTGAGTTAGGAACTTCTACAATTCCTATATTAGAGATTGAAGAAGTAATAATTGATTCACCAACAGATTGATATGCTAATTTAAAAACGATATTTTTAATAATTAATGGTACAAATCTTAAAAATATATTCTTTTCCAAACCAACTAAGGCACTTAGTCTTTTTTCTAATTCATCTTTAGTTAATTGTTCAGCAAACATTTTGTCAGTTATTTTTAACATTTCCTCAAAACTTAAATTATCCTTTGGATTATATGTTCCTTTAATGTATAAAGAAAAATTTCTAAGTGTATTAGAATTAAAATAAGGTCTTAAATCAACAGGAATAAACATTTTAATTAAACGATTACTTTGTTTTACATCAAGTCCTTCATCGATAATAGAAGAAGCAAATAAAGTTGTTAAGTATTTTGTTAGAGATGTTTGATATTTATTTTTTACTACATTTAACAAATCATTAGTAGGAATACTTAATTTTATAGCAAGCGACCAATTATCATTAAAATGATCGCCCTTAATATGATAAGCTTTCTCTTCTTTTAAACCACGCTTATTGTTAGGATTATAATTTGCAATAAAAGAATCTTCGTTTTCTTTATTAGAAAAAGGTAATTCTCCTAGAATCAATCCTTCATGATTTAAATTATAACCTTGTAATTCAATATATGTATAAATAATAGATTTTAAAAAAGCTAATGCCCCTCTACCGTCACTTAACGCATGAAAGGTTTCTAAAGTAATTTTATTATTGTAATAAAAAACTTTAAACATATAACCATTATTTTTATTAAATTTGAAATATTCACAAATAATCGATTTTTCTTTTTCTACTTTAAAATGTCTTTTATTTTCAGCAAAATAATTCCAAAATAAGCCATTTTTTAATTGTGTTTTAAAAACTTGGAAACGATTTAAAATTTTATTAACAGCAAGTTCTAAAGTATCGCTATTTACAGGTTCATTCATATAAAATGAAATTCTAAAAACATTACTACGATCTTTTTTAGATATTGCTGGAAATAATTTTGCTGCGTTATCAAGTTTATGCCAATAAACTTTTTGTTGCATATAATTACCTCACATTCATTACTTTCTTATTATACATCAATATATTTAAATTAGTATTAATTATATATTTCCTAAGTTAATTAGTTTAAGAAGTGGTATAATATGTGTACTTAGTTTAAGGAGATAAATAAAATGAAAAAACTAGTAAGTTTAATAGTACTTTTTTTTATGGCAATTATATTAATTGGCTGTTATGAAAGTGCTGGTGAAGTTCATATAGTTGAGTTTTTTGTTGAAAATGAATTGTTTGATACTCAAGAAGTAGTAGACGGTAGTAAG
>DUUA01000182.1 GCA_012841765.1 Acholeplasmataceae bacterium | reverse complement strand
TTTCATTAGAATTATAATTTTAAAAAATTTAAAGCATTAACTTTAAATTTTTTATAACTATAAGCATAAATAAATACCTAAGAAATGAAGAATAGTCCCTAAGAGTACAAATAAATGCCAAACCATATGAGTAAATTTAAATAATTTAAATCCATAAAAAATAATTCCAATCGTATAACTAACACCACCAGCAAAGAGCAAAATTGTTCCTACAGTTCCCAACCCTTTTATAATTGGAACAATGAAAAAAGCTGCCGACCATCCTAGTAATAAATATAAGAAAATGTGAAAAGCTCTTAACTTACCAAACCAAAAAAGATTTAAGATTAGTCCACTTAAGGCTCCAAACCAAATTATAGTAGTTAAAATTGTCCCCTCAATTCCTCCTAATGCTAATAATGCAAACGGAGTATAAGAACCTGCAATCAATAAGTAAATTGTCATATGATCTAAACGCTGAAATATTTTTTTACCTTTTGATCCTAAAGGCAGTAAATGATAAATAAAAGATGAAGTATATAAAACAATAACACTTAAAGAATAAATCAAATAAGCTACAAACTCTACAGTGTCAAAATTATCTTTAAGTTTAAGCATTAATAAAATAAAAAAAACTAGACCAGCTATTATACCTATTCCATGAGTAATAGAATTACCAATTTCTTCTCCAAAAGTATAAAATTTTTTAATTTCTTGTTTCTTAGTTTTTAGTAGTAAGTCATTGCTATTTATTAATGAAAAATTTTGTTCTTTATAATCATTATTTAAAATAAAAGAACGCTCTAAAATCAAATTATAATATAGTAATTTATTAATACTAAATGAAGAACTTATAAGTTGAGAAATATTTTTTTGGCTTTGTAAATAATTATTGATATAATTATCAGCATCATTTACTTCTTTTTCATTTGGAATAAAAGTATTGTTAATTACAGAAATATCTTCTATTTCACTTGTAATTGCCCCAATTATTCCTAAATCTTTATAATTATTCAAATCAGAAATACCAGTTAATAAAACAAACTTCTTGTAATAAAAAGCATATTCTAAAACCTTGTTTAAATAATAGCTTTCATCAATAACAGAGACACATATATAATCCTTAAATTTGCTTGTCTCAAATGTTAACAATGAAATTCTATCATAATTGGCAATTTTTTTTATATTCCCAATTCCTCTAGGAGTAGATATCTCACCAATAAAAGTTAAAGAACCGAAATTTAATTTATAGTCTTTTTCAATGCATCTAGCATAATCTGTCATTTTATTTAAAAACTTTGTCTCTGCGTTTTCAAGATAGAAACCAGCAATAAAAGAAAAATTATTTTTATCTAAAATCAGTTTTGTTTCTTTATAACTATGTATTCCAATTTTTAAATATATTTTTTTATTGCTAGATAGGTTGCTAAAAATTTCCGTTTTAAAATCGTTATTATCTACAACTTTTAAAAGGTTTATTGCTGAAATAATTATATAATCAGATTCTAATATTTCTTTATGATTAATTAAATTAATTGTTTTATCATTAAATTCAAAAAAACTTCTTTTCATATTCTATTCCTTTTTGTAAACATCTTTACCGCCCACAACAGTCCTTATAACGTTAATAGTACGTAAATCATTTTGATTAATAGTAAATATATCTTTGTCTAAAACAATAAAATCTGCTGCATATCCTTCTTTAATTAAACCTAAGTAATCTTCATCATAACTCATATACGCCGAATTATAAGTGTAAGCTTTTATTGCGTTTTTAATTGTAAATGATTCTGAAGGATTTAATTGCTTAGTATGTGCTAGATTATATCTAGTAACAGCACAATATAAATTATCAAAACAATTAAGATTTTCCACGGGAGCATCTGTCCCAAATGATAAATATGTTTCTTTGTTTAAAGTATTAAACGCGTATGAAGTTTCAGCAGTTTGTTCATCTACTAAAATATTTAAAATTTCCATATCATAATCAATAAATATTGGTTGTGCATAAACTAAAATATTTAAATAACCAATTCTATAAAGCAGTTCATTGTTAGTAATCTGACAGTGAACTATTCCTAATCTATTAGGATTAATTTCTCCATAAATTTCTTCTTTAACATCTAAAAATTGTTCAATAGCAGCATCTCCAATAGCATGTGCAATAACGGAAAAACTTTTTTCTTGTGATTTTTTAATAATAGAGAATAGACTATCTTTAGTGTAACAACTAATCCCATAATTATTTTCTGAACCTTTATAAGGTTTTTTTAAATATGCGCTTTTAGCACCTAAAGATCCATCTAAAAAAATTTTTAAAGGCCCAATTTTTAAAAAATCATTGTCTTCATTTAATTTTCTGAATTCTAAATAATCATCAACTTTACTAAATGTTGATTGTAAAGTTATCCTGATATTAAGTTTACCTTCTTCTAATAATTCTTGATATGCTCTTAAAATATTATTATAATTTTTGTTATTAA
>DUUA01000181.1 GCA_012841765.1 Acholeplasmataceae bacterium | reverse complement strand
GTTTTTTATGGTGACGTAATTATCTAATTATTATTTGTCTATATAAACATTTTAAATTAAGAGCGTAACATAATATGCTTTTATATAGTAATTCAAGTCTTTTATTGAAGCGATTACTATATCTTTATAATAATGGTAATAAAAAAACAAATAATTTATAATCCATTGTAATTTTAAAAATCATGTAGTATAATTATTAAGAAAACATTATTTAGAATATTAAAAGTTCTAAATTAAGAATGAATTTACTATCCTTAGAAATGGAGGTAGCTAGGATAGAACCAGGAATTATTCAATAGGCAGATTTTAATACTATATTTTAATATGTTTAAAAATTGATGTTAGAACATATTTGATAATAGTCTTATTATTGAATTTACACTTGATATATTTATTTTGGAATTAGTTAGAAAACCAAATTAAATATTTATATTAGATCTTGATATACTTATTAAGTATCTAGAAGAAATTAATTTAACATAAAGGAAAAAAACTATGAAGAAAAATTATTTTATATTTGTTTTTATCATTTTGGCATTATTTTTAACTGCTTGTGGAGAGAAAGAAAATCCAACTGATGATACAAAATCTGATTATGAGATTACATGGGTAGTTGAGGGAATTACTGTTGAAACTGATGCTAAAGTTGTAAAAGATACATTGCCTGAATATAATGGCTCCAATCCTGTTAAAGAAGAAACAACAGTAGCGACTTATGTTTTTAAAGAGTGGAATCCAAAAGTTACTAAGGCTACAAAAAATCAAACTTATACGGCAGTATTTACAGAGATTTTAAAGGATGATAAAACTGATTATGAGATTAAGTGGGTAGTTGAGGAAGTTACTGTTGAAACTGATGCTAAAGTTCTTAAAGGTACATTGCCTGAATATAATGGAGAATCTCCAACAAAAGAAGAAACTGCAGCAGCAACTTATGTGTTTAAAGAGTGGAGTCCTGCAATTTCAAATGCTACAAAAGATCAAACTTATACAGCAACATTTACAGAAACAAAGAAAATATTTAAAATTTCTTTTTATGATGAAGTAGGAATTTTACTAAAAGATTTAAACTTAGAATATGGAAAAAATCCTTCACATGATTATAATAAAATAGATACTGTTGAATATAAATACACTGTAGAAGGATGGGCTACTTCTAAAGGTGGAACTAAACTTGCAGGATTACCTGAAGTAACAGAAGAAGCAAATTACTTTGCTGTCGTGAAAGAAGAAAAACAAAAGTATACAATTACCTTTGAATTAAATGGTGGTTCAAATATTGCACCAATAACTTATGAATATGGAACTAGTATACAAAAACCGAATACACCTGTTTATGAAGGTTATCATTTTGTATCTTGGTGCAAAGATTCTGACTTAAAAAAGGTTGTAGATTGGCCAATTACAATAAATGGTGATATTACTATCTATGCTAGTTGGAACGAACAAGTGCCAATTAAAGCCTACTTAACATCACTATTAGCAGGATATGATTTAAATCCATATAGTTATATTCCTGAAACTATGAGATATGATTATTCTAATAATTTAATTAAATCAACAGAAGGAGTATATGATTTTAGTTCACACGTTAATGTTAGCAGTATAGAATTTGGTGGTTTTGGTGAGCAATGGAATATGGTTGCAACAAATATTAACCAATCAAATTTATTCTTTAATGCGTTAACAATTGTAGAAGGAATAACAGCAAGCGTAACTGCTTCATTTAATAATTATTTAGATAGCAATCCTGGGGATACAGCTAATCATACATTTAAAAATGGGATATATAATGTAACAATTAAATATGAGAATAATGTTATTTTATTACAATTAGATTATTCAGCAACATTCCCAGTTATTGGTGAGCAAACCGCACAAATTTATTTAGATTATAATATAAAGACACTAAATAAAACTTGTAGAGTTCAACTAGGGGATGCAAATGCTTTAAAATATGAAGTGTCAGAAAATTCATATAAATTTGCAATCAGATATGCAGGGGTTAGAAGAGCATATTTTGAAGTTACTAAAGATGCAAATGGAAACGTTGAAGGAAATATCTTTGAATCAACGGGAATTGATGGAAAGTTAAGTATAAGCAGTGCTGCAGAATTTAAAATTACTAAAGATTATGTATCAGTTGTTGGAAATAAAGCTGGAGGCATGATAGGATTTACTGGTTATATTAATGAATTATATTCTACAAAAACTGGTAAACTTCTAAGTTATGAAATAAGAGAAGAATTAAGTAAGATAGTTTATAATACTTTATGGTTTAATTTAGATGATGTTTCAGGAATTAATAGTTTTAAACAAGAAACTATTAATAATGAAATAAAAACATATCTTAATAGTTCAACTGAGGTTTTCGTTCCAAAAAAGGTTGGTGGTTTGGGAACAAAAATGTTATCTAGAAGATTTGATGTTGAATTAAGAACTCAATACTTCTATTATTATGATTCTGCAAATGATAAATATGTTGAAGTGGCGAGCAAGGTCCCAATGTTATTTGTTCAACAAGAATATTTATCAGCATTTAGTAGTGATATTCATTCATCAAATTCTAACATTACAGCAAATATAACTTTAGGCGCAAATCATTTAACAAAAGTGCAAGCTGATTATGCTACAATGATTGATATATTTATAACAAATAAAGACAATATGACTTCTGAAAGCATTTTAACTTATATTGGTCAAAAGAAATAATTAGCATTTATTTAAACTGAGTAAAATAAAATAAAAAATCTGTAGTTTTTTCCTACAGATTTTTTTATTTAATATCTTTAATTAACATGTTAAATGCATCAACAATTTCAGGGTTATAATTAATACCTGATAAAGAATTTATAATGTTTGTAGCTTCTTCAATGGTTACTATATGACCATATAGTCCTGATATTAAAGAAACATAATGATCAGCTAGACCTAGTATTTGAGAAATTAAAGGTATTTCATTACCTTTAAGCCCTTTAGGATAACCTGATCCATCCCAGTTTTCTTTATGTTGGTAAACAAAATCAGCAATATCCATTGTTTCATCAAATAAAGTAAGGATTCTATAACTAACCGCTGGATAACATTTTGATTTATCAAGAGGATCTAATTTAGAACCTTTAAGAGATTCGGGAAGTTTACCTATATTATGTAGTCTTCCTGATTCGCGTAAAATATATAGTTCATTTCCAGTAAGTTTAAGTTTTTTGCCAATTTGTTCACAGATTTTAGCCGTATATTCAGAGTGAAGCTTCTCATCTGGGACAACTTGGTAAAATGTATGGAGAATGCTTTGCAGCATTTCTTGGTCAATGGTTTTACCAGTTGCCGCTTTTTCTTTATACATTTCACTTTCAGCATTTTCTTTAACAGTTTGTAAATTCTGTAAGTTGCTAGTTTTTACATCAAAGCCCATTGATAAACTACATTTAATAGCATAAATGTTTTCTTTTGACAAAGCTTCTTTTATTTTACTTACTAATAAACTTGCTTTTTCAAAATCAGTATTTGGCATTAAAACTACAAATTCATCGCCACCAATTCTAGCAAAAACATCTTTTTCTCTAGCAAAGGATTTTAAGACTTTAGTTGATTTTTTGATTAGTTCATCTCCAGCATTATGACCAAAAATATCATTTGTAAGTTTTAAACCATTTATGTCTGAAAAAACTATTGTAAGAGGATAATTAGAGGGATTATCGTATTCTTTTAGAATAATTTCAAATGCACGTCTATTGATAAATCCTGTTAATGAATCATGATTAAGTAAAAAATTAATCTTATCTTCATCTTTTTTTCTGGAATCAATATTTCTTGTTGAACAAATAATAATTGTTTCTTTTTGTTCATTTTTGTAAAATTTCATTTCTGTTTCGGTCCAAGTAGAATAACCATTACGATGTTTTATTTCCATTTCATATCGGTCATGAGAACTTGGATTATCTAGATTTTCAATTAGTTTTTGATTTCTAGTAATAATTTCCATTAAATTATTATAATAATCCTTATTTACTAGTTGTTTGAACTTGATTTTTTGCATCTCATCAATTGAATAACCAGTAAGATTTTTCATAGAAGGACTTAAATAACTAATTTTATCTTGGGTTAAATTTATTACCCAAATAATATCGGAAATATTTTCTGTTATTAATCTAAATTTTTCTTCAGTTGCAG
>DUUA01000020.1 GCA_012841765.1 Acholeplasmataceae bacterium | reverse complement strand
TAAATAAAAAATAACCCAGTTTTTCTGGGCTATTTATTATTTTTAATCATCTTTTCAAAAGATAATACTATATTCTCAACATCATATTTAAAATCTTTAATTACTTCATTTCCCTTGCCGCTTTTACCAAATGTATTAATAAAATAAGGTGTTGATTTTTTAGATAAATATTTATAATAATGACTTCCTTCACTCATTTCAAGAGCCATTATATTATCGATATCAGGTATTACTGAAGATTTATATTCTTCACTTTGACTATCAAAAACATTCATCGATAACATCGAACATACTCTAATGTCATAACCTTTCTTTTTTAATGCTTCAGCTGATTTAATAGCTAAAGATACTTCAGATCCACTACAAATTATAATTCCATCTAGTTTTTTAACTTCTTTTTTGACAATATAACAGCCTTTAACAGCATTAGCAACAGTAGAATCTGTTGTAACCATGTCTACATTTTGTCTGGTTAATATAATAGCACTTGGCTTATTTGTATCTTCTAAAGCAATTTGCCAAGCGACTTTTACCTCGTTAGCATCTGCTGGCCTAAACACGTTTATATTAGGAATACTTCTTAACATTGTAATTTGCTCTATCGGTTCATGGGTTGGACCATCTTCACCAACAGCTATAGAATCATGAGTAAACAAATAAATGACTTGTAATCCCATTAATGCAGATAGTCTAATTGCTGGTTTCAAATAGTCTGAAAAAACAAAAAACGTACTTGCAAAAGGAATAAAACCTTGATGTAAAGCTAATCCATTTGAAATAGCTCCCATTGCATGTTCTCTAACGCCATATAAAATATTTCTATTTTCTCGGTGTCTTTTTGTATATATTCCACCATCAATAATGGTTTTTGTTGAAGAAGCTAAATCTGCTGCCCCTCCAAAGAGTTGAGGTATTTGTTTACTTAACTCAAATAAAACTTCACCACTACTAACTCTTGTAGCTTTATTATAATCCTTATCATATGTTGGCAATTTAGAAAAATCAACATCATACTTATTGTTTATTAAATTCATTAATTCCATATATTCTTTTTCATAATGGACTGAGAAATATTTCATATTGCTTTCCCAAGCTTTAAACTCAAACTCTCCAGCAATTTTTATATCTTCATAATAATTACTAACTTCATCTGAAACAGAAAATTCTTCTCCACCCAAATTAGCTCTAAAATCTAAAACTTCATTTGATGAAAGCGGAGCTCCATGCACTTTAGTAGAATCTTCTAGTGTTGAACCCTTACCAATTAAAGTTTTTATTTCGATCATTGTTGGTTTATTGCTTTTTCTAGCTTCAGTTATTGCAACGTCTATATCATCAACTAATTCACCATTTTCAACTTTAATATAATTAAAGCCAATAGATTCAATCTTAGTTTTAATATCTTCGCTAAATGTATAATTAAGTTCGCTATCCAATTGGATATCATTAGAATCATATAATAAGATAAGTTTATGAAGATTATTGTGCCCAGCAAAACTTAAAGCTTCATTGGCAATTCCCTCTTGTAAATCTCCATCCGAACATAAGCAGTATGTATAATGGTCAATAACTTTAATATCTTTTTTATTAAATTTAGCTGACAAATGACTTTCAGCAAGAGCCATCCCAACAGCATTTGCTATTCCCTGCCCCAATGGTCCAGTAGCTGCTTCAACACCATCAGTCATTTTAAATTCTGGATGACCAGGGGTGATACTATCTATTTGTCGAAAATTTTTCAAATCATATTTAGTAATATTAAACTGAGCTAAATGTAAAACTGAATATAATAATGACGAACCATGACCCGCTGACAATACAAACCTATCTCTATCAATCCAATTTAATCTTTTTGGACTAATTTTTAAATGATGCTTAAAAAGAGCATGAATAGCCGGCGCTGCTCCAAGAGCAATTCCAGGATGCCCAGAGGCTGCATTATTAATTTGTTCAAGCGATAAAACTCGTAAAGTTTTAACAGATAAATCATCTAAAAATTGATTTTCCACATTTATTCCCCATTTCCTTTTACTTTTAATAACTCATAAATATATTTTGCTCTGTCTCCAAAACTAGCTTTTACCATTGAACCTACTAACAAAACTCCTTTAGCTCCAAGTTCTTTTAGTTTTTCTCCATTAACTAGGGACAAATCCTTAACACTTACCGTAATTCTTCCCATCTCTCTTAAGATATCAATAATATTTGCTTCTCCACCATAAGCTTCAAAAAAAATCTCTTTTTGAAATTCAGAAACAGGCTCTTTTTTAATCTTCTCTTGCCTGATTTTTTCTTCTTTTCTTTTTCTATTAACGGTTAAGGCAATTGCCACTACCATTAAAACAAAAATCGGAATTAAGCATAATAATATAATATATAATCCAATAGTTGATTCATTTAAAAACAAAAAACTTTCCATAAATTACCATCCTTTTACTTTTTCTACTTTATTATATCACAACATTATATTATGTCCATTAAAAAAAAGCTTATATAAGCTTTTTCAAAATTATTTACTTTTCTTATTTTTATCATAAACTATTCTTAAGCCATCAAGAACTAGATCCATATCTAATATTACTTCTTCATCCATATATTCTTTTAAGACTCTTGAATGCCCCCCAGTTAAGATGACAACAGCTTCAGGATAAGCCCGCTTAATTTTAATAATCATACCATCTAACATGGAACCTGTTCCATATAACATGCCACTTTGAATACTAGAAATAGTATCTTTACCAATTAAAGTATTTATCTTTTCAAATCGCACTTCTTCTAATTTAGCAGTACTCTTAGTAAGACTATTAAACGAAGTTGATATACCCGGATAAATTATCCCACCAACAAAAGCTCTCTCAGAATCAACAACACTAATTGTAATTGCAGTGCCCATATCAATAATAATCAAAGGCAAACTGTATTTATGTGAAGCTGCAACTGCAGCAACTAATAAATCAGCTCCTAATTGTTTAGGATTATCTAATTTAATTTTAATTCCACTTTTTATTCCTGGCATCACAAACATAGGTTCTTGGTGAAAATACTTAACACATAATCGCGAAAAAGTATAATCTAAAACCGGAACAACTGAAGCAATGATAATACCATCAAAATCAGTATCTTGATATCCATCATGCTTTAACAAATTATAAATTCTAATTCCGTACCCATCCGCAGTTTCATTAAGTAATGTTTGCATTCTATAAGTTGTTCTTAACTTATCATTATATACGCCAACAACAACGTTTGAATTGCCTATATCAATTGCAAGTATCATAACAATACCTCTTTCTCTATTAAAAATGGAGGAATACCTCCATTGCTATTAAGCTCGTGAATTATACTTTCCATCATTTGTATTTACAATGATAGAATCTCCCTCATTAACAAATAATGGCACTTGAACAACTAATTTAGTTTCCAAAATAGCATCTTTTGTAGCATTAGCAGCTGTATTACCTTTTACTCCCGGCGGAGTTTGAATAACCTTCAAAGTTACTTTATCAGGTAGTGAAACTCCAAGTAATTCTTCTTGATATTTTATTACAATAACGTTCATTCCTTCAACAAGATAGCTGATTTCATCAACTAATCTTTCTTTAGGGATATCCATTTGGATAAATGTTTCCATATCCATAAAAGCAAGTGCATCTCCATCATCATATAAATACTGCATAGTGATTTTGTCAATCATTGCTTGCGGCATTTTTTCATCTGATTTAAAAGTATGATCAATAGTTGATCCTGTTCGTAAATTTTTAAGTCTAGTTCTTACAAACGCTGCACCTTTACCAGGGTTTACATGTTGAAATTCAATAACTTGATAAATATTACCCTCATATTCAATTGTCATACCCGTTTTAAAATTATTAGTTGAAACCATATTATCCTCCCGACAGTATTGCTATTATAACTCATTTAGTCTTTTTTGTCTATTAATTTTATCAATTATTTATTCAATAATGGAAATTAAATAACTAATTTCAAATTTCTTTGAAACATCTAGCTGTATTAAATTATCTTTTTCCAAAAAAATATTTTTAGAATCATGGTGATCATTATTACCATACCAAGGTTCTAAACAAACAAACGGTGCTTCTTTTTCAAACAATGACCAGATACAAAAAGTAGGAAATCCAGAAAACTCAAGCATAATACCTTTATTATCTTCATTTAATAACCAAACTTTTTTAGATTTAACTTTCGGAATTATTATAGTATCTATTGAAAAAATATCTTTTGATAAAGAAATTTCTTTTGTTTTATAATAATTCCTTGCAATTTCCCCAAAATTTAATGTAGCATCGCTTTGCACCAATGGACTATCAAAAGATTCTTCTCTTTCAAAAACTATTCTATATTCATTTATTGTATCATCATATAGTTTTGTGCTGAAAGCTGGATGTGCTCCTAAATTAAAAAATATTTTCTTGTTATCTATGTTTTCAATAATATTAGTAACTTTCAAAATCGTTCCATTTAATTCATAAATTACATTGAATCTATATTTGTAAGGATACATTAGTAATGTATCATCATTATATTTGCTCGAAAGCAAAACTCTATTATCAGTTTGTTCGATAACATCAAATATTTGATCTTTAATAAAGCCATGTCCAGGAATAATATATTCTTTATCTTCAATAATTGTTTTACCTTCTTTTAGTTTCCCAATAATAGGGAAAAGAATTGGTGAAGATTTATTCCAGTATGCAGGATTAGAATCATGAAGATATGAAATACCATTTACTGATACTAAAGATTTTAATTCTGCACCTAGTTTATTAATCTCAATTTCCAAATAATCATTATTAATAATTACCATAAATCACCTCTATAAATACATTATATCATATCTTTATAAATTTCAATAAAAAATATGGTATAATTCAGTAGGTGATAAAAATGAAAATAACAAAACTTATTCCTCAGGGCATCTGTAAAGGTGTTGCTAGAGCAATAACAATAGTAAATAAAGAACTAAAAAATAAATCAATTAAAAAACCTGTATATATGTTAGGAAATTTAGTTCACAATAAAAATATCATGCAAGGCTTTATTGATAAAGGTGTTATTCTGATTGATGATATCGATAAAAAATCAGCAATTAATAAAATAACAGAGGGGACTGTAATTTTTACAGCTCACGGAATAAGTAAAGAAATTATAAAAATAGCTGAAGAAAAAAACCTTAATATTATAGACACAACATGTAATGACGTTACAAAAATTCATTCACTAATAGATTCTTACATTAAAGAAAACTACTCAGTAATTTTCTTAGGAGTGAGTAATCACCCTGAATCTAATGCAATTATTAATGATTATCCAGTTTTGTTCATAACTGAAAATACTATTTTGGATACTCTTCCAAAACTTAAAGACAATATTATTCTTACTAACCAATCAACAATGTCATATAATAATGTGAAAAAAATTTATCATTTATTACTAAAAATATATCCAAAACTTATCTTAGCTGCAGAGGTTTGCCCAGCAACAAGATTACGTCAAGAAGCATTAATTAATTCTAATGAATTCGCAGATTTAATTGTTGTTGTTGGTGATAAACTAAGCAATAACACTAAAATGCTAGAATCAATAGGTAAAAAAGAAAACAAAAAGAAAACAATTTTGCTAGAAACTGTTGAAGACTTAAATAATTATGATTTATCAAATTATCAAAGTTGTATTATCACTTCTGGAGCTTCTACACCTTTTGCCATAGTTCATGAAATAATAACAGCTTTAGAAACTTACGATAAAAATATAACTTACACATCGAAACTAAATACAGAAGATTATTTAAAATTAAAAGGATGACCAAGTCATCCTTTTTTTGTTATTGTCTTAATTTTGCTTCTAAATCTTTTTCTAAAATTTTAACAATATCATCAACCATCTTATTAACTACTGCTTCCGTTAATGTTTCTTCACTTGAAAAAATTAATTTTATCGCTACTGATTTTTCATCTACATCAACATTATCCTTAGTGTATACATCAAAAATATATGCATCTTTTAAAATCTTTTTATCAGCGTTTTTAACTTTATTTAAAATAATATCAGAACTTATATTTCTTTTTACCACAACAGCGATATCTCTTTCCATGCTAGGAACTTTAGAAATAGGCTCATAAATAATCTTTGAAAGTTCTTTTTGAAAAATATTATTTAATTTAATTTCCGCAACATATATTCCTTCAGGTAAATCATTTTCTTTTGAAAATTTAGGATGAAGTTCCCCAATAAAACCAACTGCAGTATTATCTACATATAAATATGCTGATCTTTTTGGATGAATTTCAGGTGAAATATCTTCTTTTTTGATATAAGAAAATTTAATATTTAAACGAAGCCCTAAATTGTCAACTATACCTTTTAAAGTATAAAAGTCACTATTAACATTATCATCTTTTCTCCAAGTCGAGCCAATAAATTTATTAATCATTAAAATCCCTAAGACTTCATCTTCATGAACTAATTTGTCTAACTCATAATAAACTTTCCCTATTTCAAATAAAGCAAGATCGTTATTTTTTCTTGCTAAATTATATTTAGCATTATCAATTAAACTATTAACAACTCCTTTTCTCAATGTTTTGTGTTCATTACTAAGTGGCATCAAAACAGAAATCTCATTACTTTCAAGAATAAAATTATCTTTTAAGATTGCATTATTAGATTCATGGATGAGAGCATAATTAATAACTTCATTTAAACCTAATCCCATTAATGTATGTCTTATCTTTCTTCTTGATTGTTGAATTTTCGTCAAGCCTCCAGATAAATTAGAAAAGGGAAGAGTTTCTACCATATTCTTATATCCATTAATTCTAGCAATTTCTTCAATCAAATCAACTTTAATATTTACATCATTTCTCGTATTAGGAATTTTTACATCTACTGCTCCTTTTACCAAATGAGCAGTAAAACCTAATCTTTCACAAATGCTTATTATTTCTTTCTTTTCAATATTAATCCCTAAATAGTTATCAATATCTTTTTCAGTAA
Organism: Acholeplasmataceae bacterium; assembly: GCA_012841765.1. Next base: position 4,813 of record DUUA01000020.1, on the reverse strand, counting down.
CACTGATTGTTTTATCATAAACTTGCTTTTGCCCATCATGTTCAATTTTTCCAACAAATTTAGCATCAGCATATTTTTCCAATAAATAAATAGCATATTTTAAAGCTTCTTCAGTTTTATTTAGATTAACACCTTTTTCAAATCTAATAGAAGAATCGCTTTTTAATCCAATTTTTAAAGAAGTAGATCTAATATATAAAGGATCAAAAACTGCCGCTTCTAAAACAATTTCTTTAGTATCTAAAGAAATTTCAGTTTCTTTTCCTCCCATTATTCCAGCAATTACAACTGGGTTTTTACCATCTGTAATAATTACATCTCTATTATCTAATATTCTTTTATTGCCATCTAAAGTAACAATCTCTTCATTATCAATCGCGTCTCTAACAATAATAGTTTTACCTAATTTTTTATAATCAAAAGCATGTAGAGGTTGCCCATATAAGGCTAGTATATAGTTTGTAATATCAACTACATTATTTATAGGTCTAATCCCAAAAGCAACTAGACGGGCTATTAACCACGTTGGAGAGGCTTTAATTATAACATTCTTTAAAACTGCTGCAAAATAGCCTAAGCATCCTTTAGATGAAACCGAAACATCAATATATTTTTTTTCTACATCTTTGCTTTCAATATTATAATTTTCTAAATCTTTTAATGGGCGTTGGAAAATAGCACTAACCTCACGAGCAACACCCATCATACTAAGCAAGTCTGCTCTATCTGGGGTTATTCCTAATTCTATAATCTCATCATCAAATCTTAAAGCTTTTGTAGGATCACTTCCTATTTCAACTTTATCTTTAAAATAATAAATTCCACCACTATATTCACTACTAACATATTTAGCTTCAAGTCCAAGTTCAGTTAAAGAACAAATCATTCCATTAGATTCAACACCCCTAATTTTAGCTTTTTTAATTTTAAAATTACCGGAAAGCACTGCTCCATTCATAGCAACAATTACATATTGCCCTTTTAAAACATTAGGTGCTCCACAAACTATTTGCAGCACTTCAGTTTTCACATCAACCTGGCAAATGTGTAAATGATCAGAATCTGGATGTTCAATACAATTTAACACATACCCAACTACTAATTTAGTTCCTGTTAATAATTTATATACTGATTCCACTTCTGTTGAAAAGTTGGATAACTTATCAACTATCTCCTCTACAGAAATACCCTCTATATCTACTAATTCTTTTAACCAATTTAATTTTACGCGCATTACAACCTCCTAAAACTGTTTAAGAAAACGAATATCATTTGTATAAAATGCTCTGATATCATCAATTTCATATCTTAACATTGCCACTCTTTCAATTCCTAATCCAAATGCAAACCCTTGATAAATATCAGGGTCATATCCCGCCATCTCTAAAACATTAGGGTGAACCATTCCAGCGCCTAAAATTTCAATCCAGCCACTTCCTTTACATAAAGAGCATCCCTGACCATTACATTTAAAACAAGTCACATCAACTTCAACGCTAGGTTCTGTAAATGGAAAAAAAGAAGGCCGAAATCTGATAACTCTATTATCTCCAAACATTTTTTTAACTAATTCACTTAATGTTCCTTTTAAATCAGCCATAGTAATTACTGTCCCGACAACTAACCCTTCAATTTGCATAAATTGATGAGAATGTGTGGCATCATCATTATCTCTTCGGTAAACTCTTCCTGGACAAATTATTTTCAAAGGTTTCCCTTTTGCTTCTAACATAGTTCTAACCTGAACAGGAGATGTGTGAGTTCTCAGTAAAACATTAGGATTAATATAGAAACTATCATGCATTTCCCTTGCTGGATGCCCTTTGGGTAAATTCAACATTTCAAAATTATAAATATCCAATTCTATTTCCGGACCTTCTGCTATTTGATAACCCATCCCAATAAAAATATCTTCAATCTCTTCAGTTATAGCCATTAGAGGATGAATAGTACCTTTTGAAAATACTGTCCCGGATAATGTAACATCAATTTCCTCAGTTTCAAGTCTTCTTTTAACAACAAGTTCTTCTATTTCTTTTGCCTTAATTGCTACTTCTTCAGCAATCATCACTTTAAATCTATTGATTTCCATTCCAACTTCTTTCTTTTGGTCATTACTTAAATCTTTAATAGTATTCATAATTCCTTGCAACGGACTTTTCTTTCCCATATATAAAGATTTAACTTCATTAAGTTTTGAAATTGTAGAAACAGCCTGAATAGCAGATTTTGCCTCTTGTTCTAATAATTTTAATTTTTGATTCATTAATAGTCCTCTCCTTTTTATAAAAAAATCCCTAGGATTAATCCTAAGGGCGAATGATCGTGGTACCACCTTAGTTCGCAAAAATTTGCGCACTTATTAGTTTTGATAACGCAAGTTCCTCTTGCGGGATAGCCCTCTCAAAAGTTGAATTCATAATTTTTGTTTAGAAAAGTTTCCACCACTCTTTTCTCTCTCTTTAAACTCTAATTATTACTATTTCTTTATCATCGATTTATATTTAATATTATAACATTATTATTTTTTAATAGCAAGATTTTCATATCTAAAACCATAAATTCTATTAACTATCTATTTTTAGAAACTAATATAATTTGACAACATTAACAATATAGCGTATTATTTATTAAAAGGAGATTTAACAATGTATTATAATACACCAATTGTAATTGAAAAAACAGCCTACGGAGAAAGAAGTTATGACATTTATTCTCGTCTTCTTAAAGATAGAATTATTATGTTAAGTGGAGAAATAAATGATGACCTTGCAAATAGTGTTGTCGCTCAATTATTATTTTTAGCATCAAGTGATCCAGAGAAAGATATCTTTTTATATATAAATTCTCCCGGTGGTTCTATAACTTCAGGAATGGCAATATATGATACTATGAATTATATTAAACCAAATGTTATCACAATTTGTATTGGCATGGCAGCATCAATGGCAGCATTCATTTTATCAAGTGGAGCTAAAGGAAAAAGATATGCTCTTCCCAATAGTGAAGTCCTTATTCATCAACCATTAGGTGGCGCAAGTGGCCAAGCAACAGAAATAGAAATTGCTGCTAGACGTATCTTAAAATTAAAAAAGAAAATAAATGAATTACTAGCTCAAAATACCGGTAAATCATTAAAAGCAATTGAAACTGATACAGATAGAGATAATTATATGAGTGCAATTGAAGCATTAGAATATGGCTTAATTGATAGTATACTTACTAGTCAAAAAATAAAAAAGTAGATTTCTCTACTTTTTTTTATAAAAATGACTTTTTAACTCGGTGTAAAAATGAATGATCGGCTCTTACTAAAAACGTAACTTTCTGTGAAGATAACTTTGCTGAAATTTTAGTAATATTTTTAGTTTCTAAATATCTACCATCAACACTAATATAAATATGTTCAAAATTTTCAGATTTTAAGACTATTTTTGTGCTCGATGATAAAACCAAAGGAGAAGATATCGTTTTAAAAACATTATTATTTATTGAAGCAATTTCAGTTAATTGGATTGCTCTAATAGTTGGCTCAATAATTGAACCTCCAAGTGATTTTGAATAAGCTGTACTTCCAGTTGGAGTAGAAATGACAAATCCAGTACCCCTAAAATTTTCAAATAATTCCCCGTTTAAATAAACATCAATTATTTGCGTATGAATAGGATTTATAATAGCTAATTCATTTAATGATAACCCTTTAAATTGTTCTGACTTTGTATCAATACAATAATCTAACATAAAATAATGATTCGTATCATAGTTATTTATATTAATATTTTCTAACAATTCTTTTACTTCATCTATTGTAAAATCAGTATAAAATCCTAATTTTCCCATATTGATTCCCGCAAACATAACTGTTGAAAGCAAATGGCTATAATCATTAATTGCTTTTAACATCGTGCCATCTCCACCAAATGAAAAAACTATCTCCGGATTTAAATCATCTAATTTTTCTTTAGAAAAATATTTTATAATACTTTTTGGAGGAGTCCCCCTAAAAGAATATCTCATTATCTCACTTCCTTAAGGTATGAATAGTTATTTCTTTTTCTTCCAAAGTCTGTGGAGCTGTAACTATTCCGTTTTTACTTTCTAATTTATCCATTGTTTCTTTTATCTTAGACATTTCAACATCCACTTTTTTAGCAGCAATTCCTGCTTTAAATAGTCTATCTTGAACTGTACTTGGAATATTTCTTTGATATTTATACTTTAATTCATGCTCGATGCTTGCCCATAAATGCATCGCATGAGTTCTTATCTGAAATTCAAGGTAAATGGGAGACTGTCCATTTAATGTTTCAACATTATATTTACCAATTACATGGAGAGATCTATACCCACTTGGCTTCGGCTTTTTAACGTAGTCTTTCACCGATATAATATTAATATCTTTTCTTGATTTAATTAATTCTAAAACTTGATAAACATCAGGAATATATTTACATGTTATTCTAATTCCAGCAATATCAAATACTTTTTCGGGAATATCTTTGAATTCAATTTTTAATCTTTCTGCTTTTTCAAGTATGGAATTTACAGTTTTTACACGTCCTGTAACAATTTCTATAGGATTATAGAGTTTGTTTAAAATATACTGTTTCTTTATAGATTCAAATTTGACAATAAAACCTTCGATCGCTAATTCATATGGAACTAAAAAACTATCCCAACTAAAATTTTTGTTTTCCATTTTACCTCCTAAAAAATAAAACTTGTTCTATCTATATATATTTTACCATACTTTGCCTTTATTTTGTTTTAAATTTTTTATTAATATTAAAGGTTGCATTTTTTAGAATAATAT
>DUUA01000180.1 GCA_012841765.1 Acholeplasmataceae bacterium | reverse complement strand
GGATTTTATATGAGTTTTACGATTGATTTAAACAATAAAACATCTAAAATAATAATAAATAAGTATAATGATTATTCTCTTCCTACTAGTAATAATTATACACTATTTAGAGCAAAATTCAACAATTCAACAATAACTATTTACAAAACTAATACTTTATTAATTCAAGGTAGCAATTCTCGTTCAACATATGAAATAATATGTGATATATTAGGGATAATACCAATGGAAAAAAAGATTACTAATGAGCCATTAGTTGTTTCAACATCTTCTATTGGAAGTGATGAAGTAGGAACTGGAGACTTCTTTGGTGGTATTACAGTAGTAGCTGCTTATGTTCCAGAAGATAAATTGATATTATTAAAGAATTTAGGAGTTAAAGATTCAAAATCTTTGTCAAGTTATAAAATTGAAGAAATTGCTCCGAAGATTATGAATGAAATTACTTATAGTGAAGTTTCACTTGATAATATGAAATTTAATTTTATGACTAAAGTTTATAAATATAATATGAATAAAATTAAAGCGTTAATGCATAACAATGCCATTTCAAATGTCATTAAAATGCTTAAAGAAGAAAAAAAAGATTACGATGAAATAGTAATTGATGCTTTCACACCACAAGATAAATATTTTTCTTATTTAAAAGATCAAAATAATGTTATTACTGAGAAGGTCACTCTTGTTGAAAAAGGCGAAAGTAAATATATTTCCATTGCTGCTGCAAGTATCATTGCTAGATATTTATTTTTAATGCATATGGACAAATTATCTGCAGAAGTTGGTTTTGATATTCCTCTTGGAGCTGGAAAAAAAGTAGATAAAGCAATTGAAAGAATAATCAATGAATTTACTGAGGTATATTTAGAAAAAATAGCAAAAACTAGTTTTAAAAACTTAGAAAAAGTAAAAAAGAATCTATAAAAGATTCTTTTTTTGTTCTTTAATAAATTGGGTAAAATTATTAGGTAAATCAGCTTCAAATTCAATAAATTTATTAGTCCTTGGGTGATAAAAACCCAAGGTTTTTGCATGTAAAAATTGTCCGTGATTTCCAAAAATATTTTTTGGGCCATAAACTGGATCCCCTAAAATTGGAAATCCAATATATTTCATATGAACTCTAATTTGATGAGTTCTACCAGTTTCAAGTTGTAATTCTAAATAAGTATACTCATTGTATCTTTCAATTACTCTGAAGTTAGTTACAGCATTTTTTCCTTTTTCAACAATACCCATCATTTGTCGATTTGCTTTACTTCTTGCAATTGGAGCATCTATTTTACCTAAATTATGAGGAATTACACCAATACAAATGGCATGATATTTTCTAGTGACTTTTTTTTCTTCAAACTGTTTTGCTAGATTTCTATGTGCTAAGTCGTTTTTGCAAGCTACAAGCAAACCTGAGGTGTCTTTATCTATTCTATGAACTATTCCTGCTCTTATAACTCCATTAATTCCTGATAAATCTTTACAATGGAATAATAAAGCATTAACTAAAGTACCATCTCTATTACCAGCCCCTGGATGAACAACTAAACCACTCTGTTTATTGATAACTATTATATCCTCGTCTTCATAAACAACATCCAAAGGGATGTCTTCAGGTAAAACAGTGTCAAATACAGGTTCTGGAATAATCACTTCTATTTCATCCCCATTAACAAGTTTATAATTTGCTTTAACTGTTTCTTCATTAACTAATACATTGTTTGCTTTAATCAAATTTTGTATGTTTGTTCTGCTTTCTTCAGGAATCATTTCAACTAAAAACTTATCAATTCTAGTTGTTTCCTCTTTTTCATATATAAAATTTAATTCTTTCATTATTTAACCAAATCTCCAATGAGTAAAGAGCCCATCATTACTATAATTCCTACAGTTAGGCACATATCAGCAAAATTAAATATTGCAAATCGAGGCCAAAAAGCAAATTCTATAAAATCAACAACAGAACCTCGAGAAATTCTATCAATGAAATTTCCAATTGTTCCAGCAATAATTAATATTAATGAAATACTAAAAAAAGGTTTATTAGTTAAATCAAAATCTTTCATTAAGTAGCCAAAAAACAGTAGGGCTAAAATAGTGATTATAATAAATAAAGCAATATTTCCACTAAAGATGCTAAATGCTCCACCTTCATTTTTTGTGTATTTAAAATTAATAATTTTTGGTATTACTTTTACTTGTTTTTGATATTCAAATGATTTCACAACCCAAATTTTCGTTAATTGGTCAATTAGTATTAATAATACCATAATACCAATTCCTATAATAATATCTTTGGTTTTCATATTAAAAGCTTATCCCGAAAATTAAGAATAGTATTAAAACAACAATCGCAAATCCTGGATTCAATGTTTGATAAAACAAGATTGCATATTCATCAATATCCATCAAATTCTCCATTTCTGGATTATATGCTTTAGCTAGTAAAACAGTAAAATAATTAGATATACCATTTACAAGTAAGATTAGAACCCAAGCCATCAGCAAAAAAATTCTAAAAGCATTTACATTCCATTTATAAACATTTAAATATTGATATAATGCAAGGGCAATTGGTAAAACTAAAATGATAGTAATAACCATACCAAATACAAAAGTTTTCATACTTGTGCTTTTTCTTAAGTTAATATTCAAATATAATTTTTGATGATTTTTACCTTTTTTCCATAAATTAGGTTTATTAACAGGTTTCAGTTCATTCTTATTCATTTTTTGCCTCCAAACTATCTAAAATTTCTAAAACTTCATCAAAAGTAGAAACTTTTTTTAAGATGAATGTTGGTTCACTATTTGAAAAAATATAATTATAAGCTATTAATGCTTCATCATAGTTTTCTTCTGGCACAAAAAATATATCAAATCCAGATCCTTTTGTAGCAGCTGTATAAATTTTTTGTTTAATACCTCCAATTGCAGTAACAGTCCCATCATGATTTAAAGACCCTGTTCCGACAATTTTATAACCTTTAGTAATATCATCTTCACTAATTACGTTATAAATCGCTAACGCAGTCATAACACTTCCTGATGAGCCAATAGAGTTTGTTTGTTGCAAATAAATCATTGGGAAGATTTCTTCAACTGAATAAAATTCTTCAAGTCCTAGCCCTACATTAAATACAACTCTATCATTTTCTAAGAAATAATTTATTTTATGATCAACAACTGACTCATATTGATTATTAGTTTTATAAGCACGCGTTACAGTAAATGTAACATTTAATTCTCCGCTATCGCTTGTAGCTAATTGAACTAATTTATTACGTAATTCAGTTATACTATTAATTTCAATATCATTAATTTTAGTAATTATATCATTAGGTCTAACGCCAATATTTTCATAATTTGGTCTGGCTGTTACAACTATACCAACAAATTCTTTCTTAAATTTGATATTACTAGGTATATAAGGGTTATAACTAATTGGATCATTTCTTTCTAAATATTCTTCATAAGCTACAATAATAGAATTAGTATTACCAATATCCATCATTGTTTTACCAAATTGATGGTAATCTTTTGGAGACAAATCTTTTGATTTATCATAGGGTTCTAAATCTAATTTTTTATTAAATGATGCCATCCATTTTTCTAAAACTGTTATGTTTTTGTTTGTATATATTCCTAATGAGTAAATGTTTGTTGTATTTGCTTCTTCTCCAATTTGAATACCTTCTAATGCACTGCCTGCAGCTCCAGGAGTTATAATTTCATAAGGAACTTTAATTACAACAATACAGAACATAAATATATATAAAATTGTGAAAGTTAAAAAAGTGATTTTAAATTTTTTTGATTTTTTTGGAAAAGATGAAAAGAATTTTTTTAATAATGATATCATTTTAGTCCTCAATCCTTATTTTAAATGGAGCTATATTTCTATATTTTACTCCAGCTGAATCAAGCATTTTCTTCGATGCTTTTATAGATTCTGTCCCATTGTATTTGTCAGATGTGAATATAATTTCTTTAATTCCTGATTGAATTATCAGCTTAGCACATTCATGACATGGAAATAATGTCACATAAATCTTGCAGTCATCTAAAACACCTGTTGAATTTAAAATGGCATTTGGTTCTGCATGAACAACATAAGGATATTTAGTGTTTAAAAAATCTTTATTATTATCCCAAGGATATTCATCATCTGAGCATCCAAAAGGAAGACCATTATAACCAATTCCAACAATTCTTTGTTTTGTATTTACAATACAAGCTCCAACTTGTGTATTGGGGTCTTTACTTCGAAAACTTGACATTATTGCAACACCCATGAAATATTTATCCCAAGAAATATAATCACTTCTTTTCATTATTATTTCCTTCGTTATATATTTGCTCAATTTCGCAAACTTCAATACTTTCTTCTATAATTTCTTTAATTTCTGATTTGATTTTTTCAATATCTGTTGTTTTAATAATACATGTTGAAGATGAACACCCCATACATTCATCTGGTATATCAACACCTTCAGGTGCTTTTGTTTTTTGATTAAGAATAGTAACTAAGATGAAAAACACGATTAATCCAGTAATTATTCCCCATTGTAATAATTGCGATGCTAAAAACATAATTTACCTACTTTTCTATTTTAATTTTTAATTCTTTTAATTGTTCTTCACTTACAAAAGATGGCGCTTCACTCATCGGATCAATTGCATTTGCGTTTTTTGGAAAAGCAATTACATCTCTAATTGATGGTGAATTTGTTAGAATCATTGCAAGCCTATCCAGACCTAAAGCAATGCCACCGTGAGGTGGAGTGCCATATTTTAAGGCATCAACAAAAAATCCGAATTTAGAAGCGATTTCGTCTTCACTCATTCCTATTGCTTTAAACATGTCGTCTTGTAATTTTTGATCATGTATTCTAATAGAGCCACTTGCTAGTTCAAAACCATTTAAAACTAAATCATAACACATAGAATAACATTTACCTGGGTCTGACAGAAGTTTATCTTTAAATTCTTCTTTAGGAGAAGTAAATGGATGATGAGAAGCAAAATATCTACCAGCTTCTTCATCATATTCAAATGAAGGAAAATCAGTAACCCATAAATAATTAAATTTGTTTTCTGGTATTAAATCAAGAACTTTTGCAAAATGATTTCTTAAATATGAAAGAGATTGATTAACTACTGATAATTTATCAGCTACTAATAAAATCAAATCATTGTTTTCTATTTGTAAATCCATAATTAATTTATTTTGTACATTTTCAGTTAAGAATTTAGCAATAGAGCCACTAAAAGTATTGTTTTCAAATTTTAGCCAAGCTAAACCTTGTGCTTTAAATTTTTTAATATAATCTGTTAGTTTATCAATATCTTTTCTGGAAACTTTATGACTTGCGTTTTTAACATTTATCGCTTTAATAACTCCGTTATTATCTAAAACATTTTTAAAAACAGAGAATTCCATTTCTTTTGCAATTTCACTAACATCATGAAGCAATAATCCAAATCTAGTATCCGGTTTATCACAGCCATAAATATCCATTGATTCATCAAATTTTAAACGAAGAAAAGGCGTTTCGATATTTAAGTCTAATGTTTCATTCATGATTTTTTTAATCATTTCTTCAATTAAAACATATATATCTTCTTCTGTCACAAAACTCATTTCAACATCTATTTGTGTAAACTCCATTTGTCTATCAGCTCTTAAGTCTTCATCTCTAAAACATTTCACAACTTGATAATATCTTTCCATTCCTGAAATCATTAATAGTTGTTTATACATTTGAGGTGATTGTGGAAGAGCATAAAATTTGCCTGGATGTACTCGTGAAGGAACTAAATAATCTCTGGCTCCTTCTGGTGTAGATTTTCCAAACACAGGAGTTTCTATTTCAATAAAATCTAAATTATCAAAATAATTTCTTGTTGCTTTAGTAATTTTATGACGTAAAATTAATTTATTTTGCATAACAGATCTACGTAAATCTAAATAACGGTATTTCATTCGCAAATCTTCTAAAGCATCAGTTTCATCGGCTATAATCATTGGTGTTTGTTTAGCTTCAGATAATACCGTCAAATTACTCATTTGAATTTCAATATCTCCTGTTGGAAGATTTTTATTTTTATTTTCTCTTTCAATAACAGTTCCAGTTACTTGAATAACATATTCATTTTTTACATTTTCTAGTAGTTCATAGTATTCATTATCTGGTTTTGCCATAATTTGGGTAATTCCATATCTGTCACGTAAATCTACAAATATTAAACCACCTAAATTCCTTTTTTTACTAACCCAACCACATAAAGTAACTGAACTATTTAAATTTTTTATATTTAACTCATTGTTGTTGTGAGTACGCATACTTGTGTTCATATATTATTCTCCTTGCTTTAAATAAGCGATTAAATTCTTTAATTCGACTGTTTCTTGGTTTTTATTAATCTGATTTTTAACTGTTATTACATTATTAAGTCTTTCTTCTTCACCATAGATTAAAACATATTTTGCTGAAAGTCTATCAGCTAGTTTAAATTGTGGTTTCATATTTAAACTAGTGTAGTCATAATCAACACTAATATTAGCGTTACGCAAGTCATTAGCAATTTTTAAGCTTTCAACTTTACTTATTTGATCTAAAGTTAAAATAACACATTCAATATTAGAATCTAAATCTGGGAAAGAATTATTTTCTTCCATGATTGTAAGAATTCTTTCAATTCCAAAAGCATAACCAACTCCTGGAATATTTGGGCCACCCATAGACTCAACTAGTGATGCGTATTTTCCTCCCGCACAAATCGCAAGGCCTTGAAGATCATTACTATTTTCAATAATGAATTCAAATACTGTATCAGTATAATAATCTAAACCTCTAACTAAATTAGTATCTATTTCATAAGGGATTTCCATTGTTTTTAAAATATTTAATAAATTATCAAAATATTTTTTTGATTCTTCATTTAAATATTCTTTTATCTTAGGTGCATTTAAAACAATTGGATTATTTTTATCTACTTTACAATCTAAAATTCTTAGAGGATTTGTTTTAAGTCTTCTTTTACAATCCGAACACAAAACAGATACATTGTCTTTAAAGTACTCTTGTAAAGCCTTTGCATATGTTTGTCTTGAATTAAAATCTCCAATTGAATTAATTATTAACTTAACATTATTTATTTTTAAGCTTTTAAATATTTCATAAGCAGTTAAAATGACATCAGCATCTAATAAATATGACCCATCGCCAAATGCTTCAATTCCAAATTGATAAAATTGTCTGTATCTACCTGCTTGTGGTCTTTCATAACGAAACATAGGACCAAAATAATACAACTTTTTTATTCCCACTTCAACATATAATTTATTTTCTAAATAACTTCTAACCACTCCTGCTGTACCTTCTGGCCTTAGAGTGATACTTCTATTACCTCTATCTAAGAATGTATACATTTCTTTAGTAACAATATCACTTTCTTCACCGGAAGATCTTGTAAATACATTTGTATTTTCAATAATTGGCAAAATAATTTCTTCAAAACCAAATGTATTTACAACTTTACTTGTTGTGTTTTGAATATATCTTAATTTTTTTGCCTTATCATTAAAAAAATCTAATGTTCCTTTTAATTTTTGTTGGCTCATAACTTCCTCCTTTTATAAAAAAAGCGCCTTAAAGAGAATTTCTTTAAGGACGATAATTACCGCGGTGCCACCTTAATTCATCAAATGATGCACTTCATCTATTAACGCTAGATAACGTCTTAAAAAGATTCTCATAAGTGTCTTTACTAATTAGAGTTTAGTGGTTACACCAGACCCACATTCTCTTTAAAACTTCTATATTAGTTTTTCTCTTATTCAACGAATTAACTTTCTTTAATACTCTATTATTATATTCTAATCAGGCGGTTTTGTCAAATAAAAAAAAGCAATAAAAAAAGACTATCTTTATAATAATACATTAAAAAAGATAATCTTTTTTAGCACAGTTAAATTATAATAAAATTGTTTTTTCTTCTTCTAATAAAACTATTTTTTGTTTATACAAATTTCCTAGAGCTCTTTTAAAAGAAGCTTTACTTATATTAAACACCTTAAAGATTACTTCTGGCTTACTTTTACTAGTATATGGCATTTCTCCATTATGCTTTTTTAAATAATTTAAAATAGTATCACTGTCGATTTCAATTGTACTTAATCTACCTTGTAAGGCAGTTACATAATAATCATCTTCATTTACTTGTGTTACTTGAACATTAATTTTTTGTCCAATTCTATGTTGCTCCCTTAAATTTGAAAAATGAGCAAACAGTAAATGTAAATTTTCACTTACTAAATTAATACCATAAACGGAAACATTATAAATATAGCCATCAATATAGTCTTTTTCAAATAGGGGATCATTATTTGCTATCAATAATATTTCTTCTTTTAATAAAGGTGAGAATAATAATCTATTACCTTTAATTTTTAGAATTCCAAAAATTTTGTCACCTTCAATAGGCCACAATTTAAAATCTTCTGGTAGTTCATCTTTAGATAGTAAAATATCTTTACTAATACCAATATTCACAAAGACACCTAAATCTTTAATACTGCTAATCACTGTAGCAAAACCCGGGTTTTCAATAGTTATTTTTGGTATAGCAAGTGTTAATGCTGGTCTACTTTGTTTATCTAAATATAAAAAAGCTTTTACAACTTCTCCATCTTTTAATTCTCTAAAATTTGTTTCATTTTTATGTAAGAAATATTCCAAATCGTCAAGTATTAAAGTATAGCCAATATCTGTTTCTTTTAATACAATGTATTCATTAATTAATCCTAAATTCATTTTTTCTCCTTTTCTCCTTTATATTCATAATAACCTTTTTTAATAATATCATCACCAAACCTAGTTTGAACATTACTTAGAATATTTTTAATCTTATTTTCTTTTTCAGCTTCTGTTAGATTATCAAAAATACTTAATTGTTGAAAATCTTCTACTTTATTTGCATCACTTAATCTATTAGTAAAAACACCTACCAATCTTATTAAAGTATTTTCTTCATAGTGTTCATCAAATAACTCTTCGATAATTTCATATATTTCTAATGCTTCATTAATGGGATTATTTAAAGATTGGCTCCTGCTAATAGTATGGAAATTACTATCTCTAAGAGTAATTCCAATTGTTTTAGCTTTCAAATCTCTTTTGATTAATCGATTTGAAACAGTGTTAGTTAATGACTTTAAAGATTTTTTGATAAAGAGTGTATCTATTTGATCATGATCAAAAGTATGAGAATTACTAATAGATGATATTTCATCATACTTAGTAGGATCTACAATATCATCCGCTACACCATTTGCCCAAGCAATTAGAGTTTTTGAAAAAGTCGGACCGATAGTTTTTTCTAATAAATTTAAATTAGAATAATTAGCTAATTCTCCTATTGTATTTATACCAATATTTCGTAATTTTAGATTAGTTTTTTTTCCTACTCCATACATTTTATTAATTTCTAAGGGCCATAATAATTTATCAATTTCTCTTTTTCTTAAAATAGTAATCCCAAGAGGTTTCTTCATATTGGACGCCATTTTAGCAAGAAACTTATTCGGAGCAATTCCTAGACTTGTTGGTAGTTGATATTTGTTATAAAGTGTTGATTGAATAAACTGTGCGAGTCTAATTGGATCTGATTTTTTTGCAACTTCAGTAACATCTAAAAATGCTTCATCAATCGATCCTGCTTCTATTTGAGTAGTTATTTTTTCTAAAAAAGAAAAAAACAATTCAGAATGTTTTTGATATAAATCCATTTTAGGCTCAACAACAATTATTTTATCACATAAATTATAAGCATCTCTTACTAACATTGTTGTTTTTATTCCATACGCTCGTGCTTCATAACTTGGTGATAATATAATGCTTTTTCGTAAAACATCATTATGAGCTACTACAATAGGTTTGCCTTTTAAACTTGGGTCATTTATTAGTTCGCAAGCCGCATAAAAAGCATTTATATCAATATGAAAAATAATTCGAGAAGTTTGCATTTTGTGTTTCCTTTTTTTAAATATTTATGTTATAATACTCTATATAGAGTATACCATATTGTTAAGAGGTGAGAAAGTGAAAAAAACAAAAAAAGACAAAAAACCTTTTGTAAAGACAAGAGTTAAAAGAGATAATAGTATTGAAGTGGAAATTCAAAAAAGTCCAGCTAAAACACTATTAGGCAAAATATTCTTGATACTAGTAATTTTTGGAACTGTTGTAGTTCCAGTAGTTGCTTTAATTTATTTAATGATTCAAAACGCATAATAAAAAATCTAAGTTAATTCTTAGATTTTTTTATTTAGTAACTCTTTTGCTAAATTAAAACTAGCATCAGTTATTACTCCATTAGAAATCATTAAAGCTATTTCATTTATTCGCTCTTCTCCAACAATTTCACTAATTTTAGTAATTGTTCTATTTTCTGCATCAACTTCTTTAGTAATATGTAAATGATTATCTGCAATAGATGCTACTTGAGGAAGATGTGTTACACATAAAATTTGTGAATTTTCACTTAATTTTTTAATTTTTGATGCTATCGAAAAGGCAATTTTACCACTAACACCACTATCTATTTCATCAAAAATCAATGTTTGAAAATTCATTTTTTTACTAACTAAAGTTTTTAAAGCTAACATAAAACGAGATAATTCTCCACCTGATGCTGTTTTTGATAATGACTTTAGAGGTTCTCCTTTATTGAATGTAATTAAAAAATCAATTTTATCAATCCCGGTTTGTAGGAAAACATCGCTTTTTATAAAATTTATTTGAAAAATAGTATTAGATAGCATCAGATCTTTTAATACATTAATAATGTTTTTTTCTATTATTTTGGCTTCTATTAATCTTAATTTACTTATTTCATTAGCCACAAAATTTACTTTGTTTAATAAATCAGAAGATTTCTTTTCAAATTCTTTTAATTTAAAATCAAAGTTATCGATATTGTTTATTTTTTCTTCAATTTGACTTAGATACTCAATCAATTCATGAGTATTTTTTTTATATTTTCTTTTTAAGTTTGAATAAATAGAAAGCCGTAAATTAATATCTTCAATTAAAGAAGAATCATAGTCTAAGCTATTTTCACTTCTTTTTATGGTTTCGACAACATCCATTAAATTATAATAAGCTTCATCAACTATATTTACAGTTGATTCATATTGTTTATCATAAACTGCTATTTTTTTAAAATTATCTAAAGAAAGATAAATATTGTCTAATACAGATTTTTCTTCAAATATTCCTTTAATTTCTTGGATATTTGTATTTATTTCTTCGAAATTATTCAAATAATTTAATTTTTCTTTTAATTCTTCCTCTTCGTTTATTTGTAAATTAGCCTTTTTTAGTTCTTTTGCTTGAAAAGTTAAAAATTCTAATTGTTCTTTAGTTTCATTGTTTGATTTTACAAAATAGTCATACTCTTTTTTTGCATTTTTATACTCATTTAAAAGTGATTTATAAGTATCTAACAAATTCAAAATTTCGTCAGTATTTAAAAATTCTAAGTAATTTTTAGGGTTAACAAGTGTCTGTACATCAAACTGTGAATGAATATCTCCTATTACCTCACTTAAATCATTAAGCACGCTCACAGGAGCAAGTGTATTGTTTATTTTTGCAATACTTTTACCACTAGCATAAATTTCCCTTTTAATTATTATAAACTCATCTAAGGAATATTCAATATCATTAACTTTTAATAATTCAATAACTTTAGTATTATATTCTGTAAAAACTCCTTCTATTGTAGCTTTGTTTTCTTTAAATCTGACTAAGTCACTGCTTGCTCTTTTACCAAATAACAACCCAATGGCATCAATAATTAAAGATTTACCAGCACCTGTTTCTCCAGTTAAAACAGTCATTCCTTCTTTAAAATCTATATTTATATTATCAATTATTGCAAAATTTTTAACTTGTAATGATAATAGCATACTTAAAAACTCCTATTTTAATTTTCTCACAAAATCTTCTATGTTTAAACCGATTTTATCTTTTATTGTTTGAATATTTCCATGTTCAACGTACTGGTCATCAATGCCAATTATCTTAACATCAATATTTAGATTTAGTTTTGAATTGGCAATTAATAACGAAGAACCAAGACCGCCATGTATTAAATTATTTTCGTATACAATTAATTTAGAGTTTTTCATATTTTTCAATAATTCTAAATCCAAAGGTTTGATAAATTGAGCATTTATTAAACCATAATCTAAATTGTATTCATTTAAATATTTTTTAAATTCTAAAACATCTTCACCATAGGTGATGATATTATTGTCTTTCAATGGCAAAATGATTTCAAATTTTTCAATAGCTTTATCATTTAAATTAAAATCTTTTTGGACACTTCCTCTAGGGTAGCGAATTGCTACTGGCCCTTTAGCAACATATAAAGCATAATTTAATAGTTTTTTTGCAGAACCAAGATCTTTTGGCATTAAAATTTCAAGATTAGGAAGAGCATTTAGTAAACTCAAATCAAATACACCTTGATGAGTAGAGCCATCTTCACCAATAATACCACTTCGATCAATTAAAAAAACTACATGTTGATTAATTCGACAAACATCATGATTTATTGCATCGTATGCTCTTTGTAAAAAAGTTGAATAAAGCATTACAACAGGAATTTGTCCAGAAATGCTTAAAGCATTAGCCATAATAACTGCATGGTCTTCAGCAATCCCACAATCTGTTAATTGTGATGGCAATTCTTTTTGAAACTTAATTAAACCAGAACCAAAAATCATCGCAGGGGTAATTACATGAATTTTTTTATTTAATTTTGCTTCTTCTAATAAAAGATTACTAATACCTTCACTCCATTTTATTGATGTATTATTTTGTTTAGACAAAATACTACCAGTTTCTATGTTAAAAGGGCCAACGCCATGCCACTTGCCAATTGTATCTTCTTCAGCAAAACTATAACCTTTACCTTTAGTTGTTTTTATATGTAGAAAAACAGGTTCATTACATGTTTTAGCATATTCAAAATACTTAATTAATAATTTAATATTATGACCATCGATTGGTCCAAAATATCTAAAGCCCATACTAGAAAAAGGATTTTCTCCATAGACAATGGTTTTTAAAGAATGTCTTATTCTAACAGGAATTAATTTGCTAAATTTATTATAAGATTTTTTAATTCTAATTTTAT
>DUUA01000179.1 GCA_012841765.1 Acholeplasmataceae bacterium | reverse complement strand
TTATTTCTTGATAACTAATAAAAAACAATAAAATATTTTATTTAATTATAATTAGGAGGAATTTATATGAAAATAATTCATTGTGCAGATTTACATCTAGATTCTAAGATGGAAACAAACTTTTCACAAGAACAAGCCAAGCAGAGAAGATATGAGATATTAAACACATTTGAAAAAATGATCGAATATGCAGTTAAAAATTGTATCGAAGTTATTTTGATAGCTGGTGATATGTTTGATACACCACAAAATCAACAAAAAACAATAAAAAATAGAGTAATAGATGCTATAAGGAAAGCTAATAAAATTGATTTCCTTTATTTGCAAGGGAACCATGATAATGATAATTTTTTTAAGAATATGCAAGATAAACCTAATAATTTAAAATTGTTTAAAAATGAATGGAGCAGTTATCGTTATGGAAACATAGCCATAACTGGGATTGAATTTCAGCAAGGTAAATACATAGATATCTACTCTAAATTATCATTAAATGAAAATGATTTTAATATAGTTACTTTGCATGGCCAAATATCAAAATATGGATCTGATAAAAATGTTGAAATTATTAATTTAACAAAATTAGAAAATAAGTATATTGATTACTTAGCATTAGGACATATTCATACATTTGAAAAAGAAAAATTAGATTACCGTGGTATATATTGTTATCCTGGGGTACTTGAAGGAAGAGGATTTGATGAATTTGGAAATAAAGGCTTTGTCGTTTTAGATATTAACAATGGAAATTTATCAACAGAATTTATTTCAATTGCTAAAAGAACCTTTCATGAAATAATAATTGATGTAACAAACCACATAGAAACAAAAGCAATAAATAAAGCTATTGAAGAAAAATTAAAGAATATTTTCGAAGATGATATTGTAAAACTAATATTAAAAGGTGAAATATTAGAAGATACAGAAATAGATATAGACTATATTAATGAAAAATTAAAAAATAAATTTTATTTCTCAAAACTTACAAATGAAACAGAAATAAAAATAGACTATTCAAAATATGAAAAAGACATATCATTTAAAGGAGAGTTCATAAGAAAAGTTAAAAATTTGGATGTTAGTGATAAAGAAAAAGGGAAAATAATTAAAATAGGTATCAATGCAATTGTTGGTAAAGAGGTGTGAAGATGAAAATATTAAGTTGCTATGTTGAAAATTTTGGAAAGTTAAGTGGTTTTACATTTGATTTTAATGAAGGACTCAATATAATAGAAGAAGAAAATGGTTGGGGAAAAACCACATTATCTGCATTTATTAAAGCGATTTTTTATGGCTTAGAATATCATAGTGGTAATAAATTTACAGACAGAAAACGATATTCTCCTTGGAATGGAAATAAATTTGGCGGTAATATTATTTTTGAAAAGGATTCAATAAAATATAAAATTGAAAGATTTTTTGGTAAAACAACAAAAAATGACACTGTTACAGTTTATAATATGTCCAGAAATACTGTTACAAATGAGTTTGGAGATAATCCAGGGGAAACTATTTGGGAAGTTGATAGAGACTCATATGAAAAGACAGCATTTATTACCTTAGACGATTCAAGCCTACTAAACGACATAATTTCAAGTAAATTGGGTAATATAGAAGAGCAGGAAGCAGATTTAGAAACTTCTTCTAAAGCGGTAGAATTATTAGAAAAAGAACTTTCGAGAATAAAAGCAAAAAGAGGAAAAGGTGGTTTAATCGGTACTAAAGAAAAAACTTTAGCAGTATTAAAACAACAATTAAGAGAATATAGAAATAGTCTTGGTAAAATTGAAGAAACTGAACAATGGATTACAAATGAAGAAGAAAAACTTAAAAAACTAAGTGATGAAATAAACAAACTTGAAGAAGAACAATTAAAACTAGTTTTATATGAGCAAAAACAACAATACTTAGAATTGTTAAATGATCTTGAAATAAGGGAAAAATCTTATTTAGAAAAACAAGATTTTTTTAAAGAAAAACAATTAGCAGAAAACGAATTAAATTTGATCAAAGAACAGACCAATAATTATTTAAATCTGCAAGAGCAAGCTAAAAAAAACAAGTTAACTGATTTAGATTTATTAGAATTACAAGAACTTGAACTAAAATTTAAAGAGAATAAACCTGAGTTTAAAGAAATAGATCTTTATAGTGAAAGAACAAAAAAATTATCAAATTTAAAAACAGAAATAAAACATTATGTTATTTCCAGTGAAGAACAATGTAAATATGAGATTTTCGATAATAAGTATAAAAATACTGAATTAAACAGCAATATTATTGATCAATATTTAGATGATTATAATCAATTTTTGGAATTAAAAGAAGAAGAAAATAGTATTAATAGCGAAATTTCAAATTTGAAATTAAAAACCACTAATTCTAAAAAAATAATGATAAATAACAAACCCTTATTTTTTATTGGTTTGGGAATATTAATAATAGCAGTTATATTGATGTTTTTTACTGTTATGGGTGGAATTATTTCAACTGTTGTTGGAATTGCTATACTAATATTATCTTTTATTTTAAAATCAAAAGATAAAACAAGCAGTAATAATTTTAATAATAAAATACAATTAGAGAATTTTAGCAAAAGATTATTAAATATTAGAGAAAAGAAAAGAGAAGTATCAGAAGGATATATTTCTTTTATTAAAGAAACTAACGAAGAACCAGTAAATATTACCTCTTTTTTAGCAAATAGCAAAGCAGAACTTAATGAGCATAAGAGAATAAAAGAAAAAATAAAGAATAATCTCTTAAAAAAACAACCATTAGAAAATGATATTGTTAATTTAAAAGTTGATATTGAAGATTATTTAAATAAATATTTTAAGTTAATAAAAGAAGATTCTTATGACGACCTTCTTATGGAATTACGAAGTGATCTCTACAGATTCCAGGAATTAAAAAGTAATCAAAATTCTTATCAAGAAATAATAATATCGAAAGAAGAATCTGAAGAAATACTAAAAAATAAATTTAAATACTATTATGAAGATTTCCCAAACAATTTAAGCAATAAACTTCAAGAATTAACTAAAAATTATTATGCTTTAGATGCTTCTAAAAACCAACTACAGGAAATTGAAATTAAATTAGATAAATTCAAGTCTTCAAATAATATTGCTAAATTAGAAGCAATTAACCTTGAAGATAGGGACACAAATAAAAATCAAGATGAACTTACCAAATATAAAAAATCTTTAAGTGAAAAGGAAAATGATTCAATAAAAATCATTGAGAGATACAAGAAAGATGTTGCTGGATATATACAAGAAGCAGATAAGATAGAAGATATAGAATCAGAAATCACACAATTAGAAATTGATATTAAAGATTTAGAAAACAGACATAATTTACTAAATCTAACAAAAGATTGTCTTGTTGAAGCAAAAGAAAGTTTAGCTGAAAAATACATGGAAGATATGTCTTCAAATTTTAAAAAATATCTTAAGAAACTGAATAGCAATAAAACAGAAAAATTTATAATAGACATTAATTTAGATATAAAAGTTGAAGAAGGAGGACAACTCTATAGTAAAAATCAATTAAGTAGTGGTATGAAGGATTTAGTTCAAATATGTCTTCGCATGGCACTTGTTGAATCCGTTTTTAAAGATGTTGTTAATCCAATTTTGATACTTGATGACCCATTTATTAATTTAGATGATGAAAGACTTAATAATTCTATTGAATTATTAAAGAAAATTAGTACAGATTATCAAATAATAT
>DUUA01000178.1 GCA_012841765.1 Acholeplasmataceae bacterium | reverse complement strand
TTTTAAAAAATGGGGTTACCCCCCATTTTATTCAGCAGCTTCAAGAGCTATTTCCATCATTTTATTAAATGATTTTTGTCTTTCTTCAGAAGTTGTTACTTCTTTTGTAATTAATGAATCAGATACTGTTAGAATACAAGCAGCTTTCTTATTTAAGTATTTAGCATTTGCAAATAGAGCAAATGATTCCATTTCTACCCCTACACAACCAAACTTATCTCTAACATCAACCATTACATCGCCATATGCACGATAAAACACATCTGATGAATGAATAGTATTAAGATTATATTGGACATGAAGGTTCTTTGCAGCATCAATTAAATTATTTGTAAGTTCTTCGTTTGCTGCTAAAATATTTTCTTGATAATTATAAGCAGTTTTTGCAAAACTAGATTCAGAATAAGCGTCTTTAACTATAATCACATCATAAATATTAACATCAGGTGAATATGCTCCACATGAACCAACTCTAATAATGTTTTCTACTCCATAAGTATTATAAAGTTCATACGAATAAATCCCGATACTTGGCATTCCCATACCGGATCCCATTACTGTTATTTTTTTACCTTTGTAATAACCAGTATATCCAAACATATTTCTTACTTTATTAATCATTAAAACATCAGTAAGATAAGTTTTTGCTATATATTCTGCTCTTAAAGGATCGCCCGGCATTAAAACAGTTTTTGCAAATAAATTTTTATCTTCTACTTCTATATGCGGTGTTGCCATTATTTTTTCTCCTTTTTTAATTCTTTCATAATTGCTACACCAGATGATGCACCAATTCTTGAAGCTCCCGCTTCAACAAGTTCTTTCATAAATTTCAAATCTCTTATTCCGCCACTAGCTTTAACGCTCATCTCTGATAAAATATTTTCTCTCATTAATTTCACATCTTTAATAGTTGCTCCACCAGTACCAAAACCTGTTGATGTCTTTACAAATAAAGCTCCAGCTAAAGATGCACATTTGCAAACTTCAATTTTCTCTTTATCAGTTAAATGACAAGTTTCAATAATTACTTTCACAATTTTAGATTGCGATACAGCAACTACTGCTTTAATTTCTTCATATATATATTCATAATCATGTTCTTTTGCTTTCGAAATATTGATAACCATATCGATTTCATCAGCTCCATTATTGATAGCATCGATAGTTTCTGCTGCTTTTACTTCAATAGTATTAGCACCAAGTGGAAAACCAATCACAGTACAAACATAAACGTCGCTTCCTGCAAGTTCTTTTTTTGCAAGACTAACAAATGCAGGATTAATGCAAACACTCATAAAATCATAAGTTTTTGCTTCTCTACATAATTGAATAATTTCTTTTTTAGTCGCGAAAGCTTTTAATAAAGTATGATCAATTAATTTGTTGTACATATAAATAGCCTCCCTTTAACTTATTAGTAACTTTTGGAAATATAAAACTTGCTGATAAATACAAAAATATAGTGTAATGATTAATAACATTAAAAAACTTAAAATCTTCAATTAAAATATCTGCAATTATACAAATTACTACAGCTAAAATAAAGAGAAAGGTTTCCAAAAGAAATTTACTTAATCCATCGGAAATTTTAAATCTTTCTTTAAATGAAACTAATAATACTTCTCCAGCTAATGTTGGAAAGCCAGAATAAACCATCATCGCTGCTCCCATAGGGATAAATAAAGTTCCAATAAAAAATGAAGAAGCTGTTATTAATGTTCCAACAAATGCTGTGCCTGTAATAAAACTGAAAATCCAAATAAACAAATCAACTGTTACACCAAAAACAAGTGTAACTCCAATGGAAATCAATCCATTAGTATTAAATTTAATAAGACTTCCTAAAAGGATAAGAGCTAAATTAAATAATATAGCAGCTTGTCCAACAGTTAATCCTGTAAGTTCACTTAACCCATAACAAGAGGCATCAATGGATGTCAGCCCTAAAGATGCCTTAAGTAGGGCAGCAATACCCGTGGCAACCGAAATAATACCTAGAATATAAAAACTTGTCTTCCTAAATGTCATCTATTAAATCGCATATTCTTATATTTGTAAAATTATTATCTTCTATTGCTTCTTTTCGTAATTTATTAATTATTTTACGAGAAGATTTTGCTTGTTTTTTCTTTAAAATATACATATCTGGTAAAACACTATCAATTTCTATTAAATATTTTCCAATTATACTATAAAAATCAACACGTTTAACTAAAAATATATTGTTTAATTCGTCATGAATATAAACAAAATCTAAATTCGGTGGGAAAATTGTTGGATGACCAATATGAAAAATCACACTTATTCCAAATTCATTAGTTTTTTTATCTTGAATTGGAGTTATTGGTAAAACATCAATTTGATTATGATACATTTCTTTTAATGAATCAATTGATCTTTGATATTTACATATCTCACTTAATTTTTGAGTTGGATATTTAATTTTACCAGTTAATCCAAATTCATTTATGTATTGGTTTCTCATTTTTTCGAATAACATTAAAACATCAACGCTATTGAAATCTTTAACATCTTTAAAACTATCATGATAGATAGCAAGATTAAAAGTTTTACAAATTTTTAAAGTAATATTTAAGATTTCTTTTGCTAAAAAATTAGGAATCATAACTGGAAGTTCTAACATAAAATTAACATTCGAGTATGTTGGATCTAATTTATAAATATCTTTTACGCGACTTTTTTTAGTTACCAAATATCGGTAAGTAAACTTAAAGTCATCATCACTGCAAATAATTTGCACATCATCCTCACCATAAAAAATTGTGAATGCTGGATAATTATCAAAAAATTCAAATACTTTTGAATAATCAAGCTTTTCCAATTCATTATTCCTAAAAAAATGTAAATTTATAGGCATTATTTTTCCTCCAAATTTTTTATAACTTCCACACATCTAGTACAAAGTCTATCTTCATTTACTTCATCTACAACTTGCCAACAACGGTCACAAACGATTCCTTTTCTTGCAGTTACATTAATAATTCCACTTGAGAATTTTTGGCCTTCAATATCTTCATCTGTTACTACAAATTCTGAAACAATAAATATCTTTTTAAAATCACAATTTAAATTATCAATAATTTCTCTAGTTTCTTTAGATGGTTTTAAAACCACTTTACTAGATAGAGACTTACCAATTATTTTTTCATTTCTAGCTTCTTCCAAAGCTTTTAAAACATCATCTCTTAAGGATTTGAACTTTTTATATTTATGAAGTAATTCTTCAGAATTACTAAATTGTTTTGGTTTTGGCATATCCGTCAAATAAACACTTTCCTGTGTTTCTGATTGCATATGGCTATATACCTCTTCAGTAGTATGAGGAATAATTGGTGTTAATAATTTGATTAAATTTATTAAATTTAAATAAAATACAGTTTGAATACTTCTTCTTTCTGGATTACTTTTAGAATCTATATATAAAATGTCTTTAGTAAAATCTAAATAAAAAGCCGATAAATCATTAGTCATATAACTTAGTACTAAGTGATAAATATCAGAAAAACGGTACTCTTCATATGCTTTTCTTACATTATCAATTAATTTATTTAATAAGCTAATCATGTATTGATCAACTTCTCCCATTTCTTCATAAATAATTTGATCATCTTTATAATTAAAATCAGAAATATTACCAAGCAAAAATCTAAAGGTATTTCTAATTTTACGATAGCTTTCAGCTGCTTGAATTAATAAATCATTGCTAATTCTAACATCAGAATTATAATCAACAGATGATACCCATAATCTTAAAATATCAGAACCATATTGTTTACTTACTTTACCAGGGTCGATAGCATTACCCAAAGATTTACTCATTTTTCTACCATTTCCATCAAGTACAAACCCATGAGTAATTACAGCTTTATATGGAGCTGTTCCTTGCATTGCAACACCAGTTGATAAACTAGAATTAAACCAACCTCTATATTGATCAGAACCTTCTAAATAAACATCTGCTGGATAATCAAGTCCCCTTGCATCAAGCACTGCATGATGACTTGAACCACTATCAAACCAAACATCCATAATATCTGTTTCTTTTTTGAAAATACCATTAGGACTATGTACATTTGTATAACCTTTTGGCAGTAAATCTTTTGCATCTTTATTAAACCAAGCGTTTGATCCTTCTTTTTCAAAAATTTTACTAACATGTAAAATTAAATCAGAATCAATTATTGCTTCCCCGTCTTCACCATAGAAAACCGGAATAGGTACTCCCCATACTCTTTGTCTACTAATACACCATTCTTTTCTATCTTTAATCATATTTGTAATTCTTGTTTCCCCCCAAGAAGGGTACCATTTTACTTTTGCAACAGATTTTAGCATATCTTCTTTTAAAGCTTCTATAGAAGCAAACCATTGTTCTGTCGCCCTGTAAATAACTGGTTTATTAGTTCTCCAATCATGAGGATAACTATGAGTAAAAAATGACAAGCTCAATAATGAGCCAACTTCTTCTAATTTCTTTGTAATTTCTTTATTTGCATCATCATAGAATAAACCGGCAAATTCGCCCGCTTCCTTCGTCATATACCCTCTTTCATCAACAGGGCATAAAATACCAAGGCCATACTTCTTACCGACTACAAAGTCATCCTCACCATGACCTGGTGCTGTATGAACAAGACCCGTACCACTTTCTAATGTAACATGGTCACCAAGAATAATTGGGCATGTTCTATTATACAATGGATGAATATATTCTACAAATTCTAAATCTTTTCCTTTTAGTTCTTTAAGAATTTTGAAATCTTTGATTTCAAGTTTTTCAGTAAACTCTTTTAATAACTCTTTTGCAACAACTAACTTTCTTAAGTTAGCGTTAATAACAACATATGTATAATCAGCATGAACACATGTAGCTAAATTTGCTGGAATAGTCCAAGGAGTTGTTGTCCAAATTACTATTTCTGTTCCGTTATCTAAAACACCTTTTCCATCTGTAACTTTAAAAGCTAAATAGATGGACGGGCTCTTAACATCCTGATACTCTATTTCAGCTTCTGCTAAAGCAGACTCAGATGAAGGTGACCAGTAAACTGGTTTTAATCCTTTATAAATTAATTTTTTACTAACCATTTTAGCAAAGACTTCAAGCTGTTTAGCTTCATATTCTTTATCATAAGTAATATAAGGATTATCCCAATCCCCAAGTATTCCTAATCTTTTAAAACCGATCTTTTGATTTTCAATTTGTTTTTTTGCATATTCTTCACATAAAGTTCTAAACTCTGCAATTGATAATTCTTTTCGATTTACTTTCCCGTTTTTTGTAAGAGCATTTTCGATTGGAAGCCCATGAGTATCCCACCCTGGTACATAAGGAGCATAAAACCCATCCATGGTTTTATAACGAACAATAAAATCTTTTAAAACTTTATTAAGAGCATGACCTATATGTATATCTCCATTAGCATAAGGGGGACCATCATGTAAAATAAAATGTTTATTATTTTTATTCTTTTCTAGTGCTTTTTCATAAATTTTATTTTGCTCCCAAGTCGCTTCCATTAATGGTTCTTTTTCAGCTAAATTACCTTTCATCTTGAAACTTGTATTCATCATTAATAAGGTATTTTTGTAGTCTTTACTCATAATCTATCTCCCGTTTAATTAGTTCTATCGACTAATACAACTAATTTATCTTTCTTAGTTTTTCTTATAACATCTCTAATATATGTTCTTCCAAATTTTCTAATAGATATATAATCATCTTTTTTTAAAAAATAATCATATTTATCCATGATAACACCATTTACTTTAACAAAACCACCATTTATATATTCTTGTGATT
This sequence comes from Acholeplasmataceae bacterium, assembly GCA_012841765.1. Next base: position 2,582 of record DUUA01000178.1, on the reverse strand, counting down.
TAGACCTCGAAAATTTGCAAATTACTGCAACAACTACATCAATTCTTAAACTACTTATAATTATGTGGTCTGTAGACAATACTTCTTTTTTTATATCTTTTATTTCTTCAATACTAATTTCTTCAACAATAATATATTGGTTTTTTACTTTTGATAAATTTTCTATAATATACTTTTTAATTTCATTTGCGATAATAATATATACTTTGTTTTCATCAACAATAATATCACCTATTACATCCCTTGAAATACCTAATGACATTAATGCTCCTAAACAATCCGCATGTCCAAAATCATAATTTTTAAAACTAATAAGACTTAGATCAAATATATAATCTATATTTTGTCCTTTTGGAAAAATTAAAGCTCGCTTTCTTTCTTCCTCAGGATAAACATTTGAAAACACCACTTCTACACTTTTATTATTAAGAAGTTGTTGTTCTTTAATAGTTAAAAACTTACTTAAAGTAGGACCATTAAGTCCGTTTTTTATTAGATTATTAACATTATTCATATTATGTAAAAAAGTGAATCAATAATAAAATAATAAAGAAAAATTCCAATCATTGTAGTAAAGTCAAAGATTCCAATAACCAAAACTCCTCTAAACTTGTCTAAATACCAATTTCCCATAGTTTTTAAAATTCTTGGAATTTTATATTTATAAACAAAAGGAATCCAAGAAAAAATTATGTTTAAGCCCAAAATCGCACTATACCCAATTAAAATATAATATAAAATCAAAAGAACGGTACTTAACATTATTTTGTATCCTCAATATACTGAAGAAGAGAACCATCCTCATAATCTTCTTTTCTACCAAAAAGAAATAATTTATCAGAAATCATATGTGTTTCTCCATCTTTTGCATAAATGACCCCAGAAATAAAAGCTAACATATCATTAGCTTTATCAACTTTAACATCATTAAAATTAGCAAGTACAGGATTACCTGATAAAATATAATTTGCTATTTGAAATAACTCATCTTCAGAACCATATTCTACAGTAAAGTATTTCATTAAATCATATGATGTAAGAAGTTTTTCTCTTTTCTTACCTTTTGATTTGGGTATATTATATTCACTAAATTTAAGGTCTTTCTTTCTTTTCATGATTTCTCCTATAATTTATCTTATTATAAATATTTATCTAATAAAAATTCTACCTATTCGTATTGTTGAAGCTCCTTCTTCAACAGCAATTTTGTAATCATTGCTCATTCCCATTGATAATTCATGACAAGGAGCATAAGGAAGATTCATACTTTCAATTTCCATTTGAATCTTTTTTAATTTCTGAAATTCTTCTCTTATTAATTTATGATCAGGAGTCATTTTAGCAATACACATTAAACCAATTACTCTAATGTTTTTACAAACAATAAGTTGCTTAACAAATGTTTTTACTTTACCTACTGGAACACCTTGTTTATTTCCCTCATCAGAAATATTAACTTGTATAAAACAATCAAGTGGCGATTCTAATTTCTTATCAAGTTCAAGTGCAATACTCATTCTATCAAGCGAGTGTAAACAAGAAATTTTATTAACTATATTTTTAATTTTACGAGATTGTAAGACCCCAAAAAAATGCCATTTAATATCATAATCTTTTAATTCTTCGTATTTTTCTAACATCATATCAGTTCTATTTTCGCCAAGATTATTTATACCAGCTTCTACTAATTCTCTTGCTTGATCAGTTGACATATACTTAGTAGCAGCAACAATTTTCACATTAGGATAATCTTTTAATGAATCCTTAACTAATTTTACTTGTTCTTTAATTCCCATTTCTCTACCTTCCTTGCTCGTATTTGGCTATATTTTCTCATATATACTTAGTCATATTATACTATACAAAGAGCAAAAACGCAACGACAAAAAAAATATACAAAAAAAGAAAAAACCAGATACCTGGTTTTATTATTTTAAAATATTTAAAATTGATAAAGGTTGATTTACGACGTATGTTATACCTATTTGTTTTACTTCTTTATAGACTCTAAAACCCCATGAAACAAAGAGTGAATCTATATTAGCATTTTTAGCTGTTTTCATATCAACATCACTATCACCAACGAATAAGACTTCTTCTTTAGAAAACGAATAATTACAAATTATTCTATTAAGTAAAGTTGGGTCTGGTTTGACCGGGATTCCTTCAATTTGGCCGAAAACAGAATCAAACATATTATCTCCAAAATAATATGAAATAATATTTTTAGTATCTTGGATTGGTTTATTAGATAGTACAGATAAAATAATATTTTTCTCTTTAATTAATTTAAGTGTTTCTGCAATTCCCTCGTAAGGTTTAGTTTTATGTTTTTGTATTAAAATATATTTATCCGTATAATCTTTTATAATTGCTTTAATAATATCAGGGGTAGTTGGTAGTCCCGCAACTGCTCTTTCAATCATCTGTATAACGCCGCTTCCAACAAATCTCTTTACCTTTTCAACTGAATAATTAGGAAAGCCTTGTTTTTTTAAAGCAAAATTTAAACTGTCTCTAATATCATCAATTGTATCAAGTAAAGTGCCATCCAAATCAAAAATTAATAATTTATACATTAT
>DUUA01000177.1 GCA_012841765.1 Acholeplasmataceae bacterium | reverse complement strand
TTGAAAAAAATAATACTCTTGATTTATTTATGCAACCTAAAACTAAGTTTGCTAAACAATTGATAAATAAAAAGATGTTTAATTTATCTAGTGAATCAAGCGAAGATATTTATCAAATAACTTATCTTGATAAACAATCTAATAATCCAGTTATTTCTAAAGCTTCAAGAATTTATGATGTTGAAATTAATATTATCTACGGTGAAGTTATTGAAATTAATAGACAAAATATTGGATTTTTATATGTTGGAATAAATGGGCCAGATAAAGAGAAAGCAATTGATTTTTTAAAAAGTGAAGTAGAGGTAAATTTATATGTTTAAAAATATAAATTTTGAAGAAGTTTTAACATCTTTTAACGAAACATTTCTAATGACACTAGTAACTAGTGCTTTAGTTTTAGTTTTAGGTTTATTACTTGGTTATGCTTTGTATAAAACGGAAGAGAAAAAAATGTTTATTTATAAGATATTAAATATTTTTAGTAGTGTTGCTAGATCTATTCCTTTTATTATTTTAATTATATTGTTACTCCCATTTACTAATGTGTTATTTAAATTTTTATTTGGAAGTGAATCAAGGCTACTTTTCAATTGGCAAGGTGCTGTACCAGCACTTGTAATTTCAGCAACACCATTTTATGCAAGGCTTGTTCAAAGTAGTTTAAAAGAAGTATCAAGTGGAACAAAAGAGATGTTATTATCAGTTGGTGCTAGTTCAAAAAAGAGTTCGCTGATAATTATTGGAGAAGCTATGCCAAGTTTAGTTTCAGGATTTACTACAACTGTAGTTACTTTAATTGGTTTTAGTAGTGCTGCTGCAATTATTGGAGCAGGGGGCCTTGGTGACCTTGCTAATAGGGAGAGAAATAATATTGGAGTTGTCATTATAGCAACAGTTTTAATTTTAATATTAGTATTTGCTGTTCAAGCAATTGGTGATTTTTTAGTAAAAAAAATAGATAAGAGATGAGGAAAAGAAAATGAAAAGAATATTTACAATTATTACAATTTTAGTGCTTGGTTTTATTTTAGCTTCTTGTAGTGATAATAGTGAAAACACTATTGTTGTAGCAGCATCACCAAAACCCCATGGTGAAATATTAAATTTTGCGAAAGGTTTATTAAAAGAAAAAGGTTATACTTTAGAAGTAAAACCATATAATGATTATATTATGCCTAATAAGGCATTAACTTTAAAACAGGTAGATGCTAATTTCTTTCAACATGAACCTTATTTAGATAAATATAATATAGAAAATGAAACTGACATTTTAAGCATTGCCAAGATTCATATAGAACCAATTGGTATATATTCAAAAAAATATAGTTCCTTATCAGAAGTGGAAGATGAAGCTACAGTTTTCATAAGTAGTTCAAAATCTGATCACGGAAGACTACTTAGTCTTTTAGTGAGTGCTGGATTAATAACTCTTAAAGATGAGGTTAATCCGCAAACATCTTCACTTGAAGATATTGAGTCTAATCCAAAGAATTTAAAAATTAGGGCTGATATAGAACCAACATCACTTGCTGATGCTTACAAATATAATCAAGCTGATTTAATTTTAATAAACTCTAATTTTGCTTTAGATGCTAATTTAAATCCTGGTAAAGATGCTATTGCTTTAGAAAGTGCAAATGATAACCCATTTGCAAACATTATTGCTACTCTTCCAGAATACAAAGATAGCCCTAAAATTCAAGCATTAGTTGATGTTCTTACTTCTAAGGAAGTTAGTGAGTGGATATCAAATAAATGGGGCGGAGACATTGTTTCTTTTGTTAAATAAAGAAAATT
>DUUA01000176.1 GCA_012841765.1 Acholeplasmataceae bacterium | reverse complement strand
AAAAAAAGGAATATCATTTAGTTAATATGCGAAATGAAATCATAAAACCAAGTTATTTAATTTCAACTTTATTAAAAGATAAAATTAATCAAATGTTAAATAATAAAAAAATTTCATTTTTAATTTTAAATCAAAAAAATTATAGTGAAACTATAATTTGTAAAAGTTGTTCTACGGTATTGAAGTGTCCTGATTGTAAAATTTCATTAAGTTTTAAAAAAGATCAAAATGAAGCTAAATGTCACTATTGTGGTTATAGTGTTAAAAAAGAAGAACTTACTTGTAAAGTTTGCGGATCTCATGATTTTGCATTATTTAATTTAGGTTTAGAAAAGTTAAATGAAGAAATAACAGATTTATTTCCTAACTCTAAAATTATTCAAATTGATGGTGATGCCGTTAATAATCAAAATGAATATGATAAAACGGTAATTTCTATTGAGGAAAATCAAGAAGAAATAGTTATTGGGACAAATATTTTACTTGATTTACTTGATTATGAAAATATTGGGTTAGTAGCTTTAATCAATGCTGACAATATTTTAAATAATAGTGATTACCGAAGTTCACAAATACTTTATCAAAATATCTCTAAAGTTATTAACCGAAAAAATATCATTGGCGTTTTTCAAGGTTATAATCTAGATCACTATAGCGTTGTTGATGCCTTAAAAGGAGATTTCTTTAGTTTCTTTAATAAAGAAATTGAGTTTAGAAATAATTTAAAATATCCTCCCAAATATGATATTATGAGATTGATTATTTTAGGTCCTTTTAATGAGATGTATCATGCAGCTTATTATTTTAGAAAAGTTTATAAGAGTATTTTTGATAGTGAAAGTGATATTTTAGGCCCAGTATATTTAAAAAGGTATAGAGGAGTTCAGTTAGTTTTAAAAACTAACGATTTTGATAAGGCCTCAAAGTTAATTGGAGAAGTAGAAAAAAAATTTATAGCAAAAAATGTTACTTTTAATTTTGAAAGATATCCAAAGTTGTTTTATTAAGGAGTGATTAGATGAAGATAATTTTTATGGGAACACCACAATTTGGAGTTCCAATTTTAAATGAAATAAATAAAGAACATGAAGTAGTTTTAATTGTTACACAGCCTGACCATGTAAATAGGAAAAAGATTATATTTTCACCTATTAAGGAATATGCACTAAAACACGACTTAGAAATTTTTCAACCTAAAAATGTTAATAAAGATAATGATTTGTTGTTTAAATATTCAGCTGATTTAATTGTGACGGCTGCTTATGGTCAATTTATTGGTAATAAAATATTAAATTACCCTAAACATGGTTGTATTAATGTTCACGGTTCTTTGCTTCCTAAATATAGAGGAGGAGCTCCAATTCAAAGGGCGATTATTAATGGCGATAAATTTACTGGTATTACAATTTTATATATGGATAGAAAAATGGATTCTGGTGAGATGATTAAGCAATCGAAAATTAAAATTGATTATTTAGATACACAAGATTCTTTATTTAAGAAACTTTCAATATTAGGAAGTGAAATGATTTTAGATGTTATTCATGACATTGATAAAGGAACTGTTGTAAAAGTAAAACAAGATGAAACAGAAATTACATATGCCTATAATTTAACTAATGAAGATATTGAAATTAATTTTAATAATAAAGCTTTAGATATTTATAATCAAATTAGAGGATTAAATAGTAATCCTGGCGCTTATTTTTTTT
>DUUA01000175.1 GCA_012841765.1 Acholeplasmataceae bacterium | reverse complement strand
TTAAAATTGCAAAAAAGTAAATTTTTTGATATAATTATGAAAGTGTATTTAAAAGGAGAACATATGGATACTATTCAAATCATAGCGATTATTTTATTTGCTGGAATGTATGTCGCATTGCTAACACTACCAAAAATTAGACCATATATAACCGTTACTATGGCTATTATATTTTTAGTAATACTTGTGATATACAATGCTAGTCCTGAGCAATCAACTTTAATAACGATTAAAGAAACATTATCATCTTCTTTTAGCAATACATCTACTTGGAATGTTTTAATGATGATCACAGGTACTATGGGGGTTGTTTCCCTCTTTATTGATTCAAAAATGCCTAACTTACTAGCTGATTTAATTATTGAAAGAACACCAAGTGTTAAATGGGCAATTATATCTTTAGCTTTGTTTGCTGGAATAATTTCAGCATTTGTTGATAATGTAGCTACTGTTTTAATGGTTGCACCAGTGGCTTTAAATGTTTGTAAAAAATTAAGAATATCACCCGTATTAAGTATTATAGCAATTAGTATTTCTTCTAATTTACAAGGAGCTGCAACACTAGTTGGAGATACAACTTCAATCTTACTAGCACAATATACTGATATGAATTTTGTTGATTTTATTTGGTACCAAGGAAGACCTGGTATTTTCTGGATTGTTGAAATTGGGGCTATTGCATCTACAATGATTCTCTTATTTATCTTTCGTAAACACACAGAAGATATTGTTAATCCAGAAAGAACTAAAGTTACTGACTTATTTCCTACATATTTATTAGCAGGAACTATTCTTTTATTAATTTTAGCATCATTTGTTCCCATATTATCAGAAATTACGCTCGGAATGATTAATGGTATTATTTGTTTATCATTATTTATAATAGGATTAATCAGAAAATATATATTATCGTTGAAAAATAAATCACTTTCAATAAAAGAAAACATTAAAGAAATTGATTATTCAACCTTGTTTTTATTATTAGGCTTATTTATTGTTATAGGAGCCTTAGACACCTTAGGGATAATTCAACTAATTGGAGAGTTATTTTCTGGTCTTGGCGGTAATGTTTTTTTAATCTATTCAATAATTGTTTGGGGGTCAGTTCTTGTTTCAGCATTTATAGATAATATACCTTATGTAATGACTATGCTCCCTGTTGTAGGAGTTATCATTTTAAACTTAAATGCAAATGGCCCTGTAGTCAATCCAAATTTATTATATTTTGGATTATTAATTGGCGCAACATTAGGGGGAAATATAACACCGATTGGTGCAAGTGCAAATATAACAGGAATAGGAATATTACGTGCCGAAGGATATGAAGTTAAAACATCCACTTTTATGAAATTAAGTATCCCATTTACTTTAGTTGCTGTTACAACTGGATATATTCTTAATTACCTTATTTGGGGAATAGTTTTATAATAAACAAATAATTTAGGTAAAGAAAAAGTCTCAAATTTATTTTGAGACTTTTTTTATATTATTATTATTCTATTTCAGCTGTAGGTTCTATTCCTAGTCTTTTTAAAGTTTCAACAACAAATGATTCTCTATATTGTTCTTTCTTTGATCTTCCTAGATATGATTTAAAGAATTCTTCTAAAGCAACTTCATAAGGTATGTTAGCGATATTAGCAATAATCCTTGCAGATCGGTCAATTAATTTCTTGTTTGTTGGGAATACTTGAATCATCCAGTTACCCCAGATTCTTCCCATTTTAGCCATTGTACCAGTACTAACTAAATTAAAGCCAACTTTAACAACCATATGTGTCATTAGATTAAGCGGTGTTTTTGGAGTTGCAACAGGAATTAAAATTTCATTTGAACATAGTTTATCTTCTGGAATATCCCCAATTCTAACAACTAATCCTTCAGAAAATTTAACTTTATTATTAGTAAACCATTTCATCAAATCTTTATTTACAGATCCATCAACATCAACTGCCATTAATACAGAATGTTCTGTTGAATATCTTGATTCATCATCTTCATTGCCAATATTATATAAGAATACTTGATCTGATCCAACTAATGGAGGATTTGAAATAATGTCATGCGTTGCATTCATTCTAATATAATCTTCTTTTGTCCAATCTAACCCTTTGATAGGACGATAAAATATATGTTGCCATGCAACTTCACTAGGATAAAGAGGATCTTTTACATAAGCCCAGCTTATTCCACTAGTCTTGTCTGCATATTTTCTAAATGGTGGTAGTGTAAATGTAGGTTGTCTTTCAGTAGTATCAGTCATAATATCAATTAAGTAATCATGAGCAATATATGTCACTAAACCTTTTTTATTATAAATATCAGTTTCTTTTTCAATAAATTTAGCAAGTCCTGCAACAGCTTTGGGTTTATTCATTTCTTTTAAAACATTTGAATATGCTTTTGCATAATCATTTTTATTTAAAGCTTTTGTACCAACAACTTTTAATTCATCAGCTGTTAGATTTTCTTCTAAAAACTTAGAAATAGCTATTTCAAAAGCTGCACCAACTGCTAATAATTGTACTGTTGCTGATTGCATACGAGTCGAACCTGCAACTGCCATATTACCTACATATAAATCAATAAATTTAATGTTTTTTCTTTCAAAAACTAATCTAGCTCTTTCAATAGTTTTTGAAAGAATATCTTTAGGATTTGTATAGAAGAAATAAGTACTAATACCTAAATCATCACCTTCTAATGCAGAAGCATCGATACTTGCTGATAATGCACATTCTGCTAAAGCTAAAACTACATCTCCAGGCTTAACTTTTGATTCTGTGATTTGTTCACGGCCAAACGACATATAATCTTCATAATTTTCTACAGACTGAACTAATGCTCTATCGCCACCAGTCATAAAATCATCTGATACATTAATCATATCCATAAATAATTCTTTTCTATTAGGAATTTTGGAAATCATTTCAAACCAAAATTTTCTCCACATAGAACCTAGAGTAAGTGCCATTCTTCCTGAAGCACCAACGCTTGACAAAACAAATTTCTTTCTTTCAGTCATAACTCTAACTAAGTCATCAATTAATAAATCAAATTCTTTAGTAGCCATTGCTTTTTCAACAACCACTGAAATCTTTTCATCAGCAGATAGAAGATTTTTAACACCTTCTTTTGTATCTTTAGCAATGATAAAACTTAAATTTTTTGTAATTGGATTGGATTGTTCAGTTGGTATAACACCTAATTGAAACTGCTTTTCATTTTCCAAAAAATGTTTAGCGGCTGCTTTATAGCCTAGTTCCGTTTCTCTATAATCTTGAGCAGATTTTTTATTGTTCACGATAATTACCTCCTGTTTTTTATTATCATTTAACACAAATTAATATATTTATACTTCCTTATTATAGCATAGGCTTATACTATATTCAAGTTATTATAACTCTAATTTAAAAATCAAAAAAATATACTAATAATTAAAAAAATCCAATCATAACTGACTGGATTTTA
>DUUA01000174.1 GCA_012841765.1 Acholeplasmataceae bacterium | reverse complement strand
TTAATTGGAGTATCTTATATAATATATATTCAACTTAATACAAGGTTTAGTATCTTTTATTTGATAATATTTGCTGCAATTTTGTCTTTTATTGCAGTTTTGTCAATTGTAAGAAGAGAGTTTAATCCTGCTTATAAGATTTCTTGGATAATTATGGTTGCTTTTTTACCTATTATTGGCCCTTTATTTTATTTAATTTATGGAAAAATGTCAGTAGGTCATTACCTAAGACAAGCAAATAAAAGAAGTTCACGAGATATCACAACTTATTTACATAGTTTTGAAAAGAATATCGAAATTCAAAATTCAGATTTTAAAAAGATGTCAAAATATATTAGAGAAATAACAGGAATGCCCGTTTGGGATAAAACAGCTACAGTTATTTATAACCGTGGTATTGATATGTTTGAAGCTATGAAACAATCACTTAGTAAAGCTGAAAAGTTTATTTTTATCGAAATGTTTATTATTGCTGAAGGAAGAATGTTAGAAGAAATTACGCAAATTCTTATTGATAAAGCAAAAAGTGGTGTAGATATTCGCTTTATTTATGATGATTTTGGTGGATCCGCTCGAATTCCAGTTGGTTTTAAAAATAGATTAACAAAAAATGGAATTCAAATAAAAACTTTTAATCCTTTACGTCCAAGAATGAGTGCATCTATTAATTATAGAGATCACAGAAAAATTATTGTTGTTGATGGCAATGTTGCTTTTACCGGAGGAATAAATTTTGCTGATGAATATATTAATGAAAGTATAAGATTTGGTTATTGGAAAGATGGCGGTATTAAACTTACTGGTTTTGGTGTATTTAATTTTACATTAATGTTTTTAAATATGTGGGAGATATTAAATCGGGCTATTGAACAATATGATAAATATCTTCCAACAATAGAAGAAGAAACAGATGGTTTTGTATTACCGTTTCCTGATGGTCCCTTTGATGGACACCAAACTACTGGAAATGTATATTTAAAAATCATAAGTTCAGCAACTAAATATGTGTATATCACAACTCCTTATCTAATATTGGATAATGAACTACTTGTGGGATTAAAGATTGCTGCTATGAGTGGTATTGACGTTAGAATTATTCTTCCTCATATACCGGATAAAAAATTAGTGTTTATTGTTACAAGGTCTTATTATGGAGAGTTAATAGAAGCGGGAGTAAAGATTTATGAATATACTCCAGGCTTTATTCATACGAAATCAATTATTACGGATGATATTTTAGGCATTGTTGGAACTGCAAATTTTGATTTTAGAAGTCTTTATTTACATTTTGAAGATTCTTGTCTTTTATGTAATAACTCTTCATTAATTGATTTAAGAAATGATTTTTTAGAAACTGTCGCAATTTCACATGAAATAAAGACTGACGATCTTAAAAAAGAAGGAATCATTAAAAAATTTGTTTTATCAATATTAAAAGTCTTTTCACCATTAATGTAAAAGGAAGAAGAAGTTATGAATTATATGAAGAAAATTAATGCATTTTTTATTTTAATGTTTATACTATTTACTAATTCACTTGTAAATATAAATGCTATAGATACATATTACGATGATACAAGCACAGCAGGGTATCAACAAGTTGAAAATCTTGATACTAGATCATTTTATAATGGGATATTATATCAAAAAAATATTGGTAATATTATTACAAATTCAGGAGTTGATCAAGTTTCGTACTCAATGTTATCTGGTAATCTTAATGAAGATACGAAAGTAGTAACTTACGCATATCAAGCAAATGATAACTCTTTTCAAAGAGCAAGTTTAAGCTCTATTGCATTTGATTATGAAGAAAAACATCCTGGTTGGAAAGTAATGGGGATTAGTAATGGAGACCAGTTTACACTTGGTAGAGGAACTAATTTAGGAGCTGAAGGTAAAGATCCGTACATTTATCAACCCTATTATCCTTTTATTGCAGATGGTGAAAAGTATTTTAGTATCATAGCTACAGGAGGCGGAGGCTCTTTTGTAGGTATTAAAAATGAAGGTGTTGACCCACTGGTTAAAATTAGTGCGAATTTAAGTCAAATAGCTGGTTTAAAATTAACTCTTTATGATGAAAATAACAAAGAAATTTCTAAATTTAATGTAAATGAATTAAATAAGACTCCAGGAGAAGGAGATGTAGCAATTTATTCTCCATATTATACTGATATAAATGGTACGATACCCAATATTGATGCAAGTGGTAATAATGTGTTTCTAATCGGAAATTCTGATCTTGCTTATGTTAGTAATTCAAAAGAATATACTCAAATATTTAAAGGGACACCAAAAGCAACACAAGCTACAGATGGATTTTACGGGAAAGGTTTAATTAGTGAAATTGGAACAAACTTTTCTGTTAGTAAAGGTCAATTTGCTATTATTTCTAATGATGAATCATTAAACGAAGTATTAAAAATTGGTGGATTAGTTAGAGCTCAATATGAATATATTAATGAAGATTTTAATAATTTAGAATCAGGAATTGGGTTTCATACCGTTCAAAAAGATAATGGTATAGATCAACCTGTTGCTGGCTTATATAATACTAATAAAAGACCAAGATCTTTAATTGGCAGAAAAATAGATGGCACAATATGTTTAATTGTTATTGATGATTATTTAAAAAGCTATGGAACTACTGGATTTGGTATAAATGCTTTATTAAAAAAAGAAGGAATAGTTGAAGCATACCAAATGGATGGTGGTGGTAGCGCACAAATATATGTGAGAGAAAATGATAAGTTTATTCCAGTTACCCAATCAGCTGATTATCCTACTCCTTCCCAACAAAGAGTTGTTCTTAATGCTTTATTATTTGTAGTTAGAACAGAAGATATTTCTCATAAATGGATTTCCTCTGATTTAAGAGAAATTAATTTAAAGGTTGATTTAATAGAGAGTTATGGAAAAGATATTAAAAATTTGTATATTCATATGAATAATAATTATTATCTTGTTGATGAAGAAGGTTATTGTAAAATTACAAATTTATCGGTTGGTACTGAATTTAAATATGATATTTATTCAGAAAATAGTTTAGGTGAGAAAAATAAAACTATCTATTCAGGAGTTGCCAGTAGTGCAAAACCATCTCCAGAATTAACAGGTTTTACCTATGAGTTAATTGATGATAAAATTTCATTTACTGTTAATATAAAAGATTCAAAGGGAGCCATTATTGGAGAACAAATGCTAGTGGATGGTAAAACAGCTACAAAAAAAGATGGTAAATATACTTTTCCATTTAATTTATTAAAAGCTGTTCCTATTGTTATTTGTAATTATAATTTAAATGACGGACAAGGAATTAAGCAAAAGAGTTTTTATCTATTTGGACAAATTAATCCGTTGATGGCTGCTGATTCTATTTTAAGTAAACAAAGTCTTTTTATAAAAGAGATATATATAAACTAACCATTTTGGTTAGTTTTTTATTTATATTTAAGTCTTTTAATGGTATAATAATATTAAGTTAATAATTTGAGGAGGAAAATATGAAAAAGAGTTTATTGTTTTTTTTGCTAATATTTATATTTGCATTTACTGTTGGTAATATTACTCTAGCTTTGGCTGTTGAATTACCAAGTGAATATGGAGAAGTTGATGGTGCTAAATATTTTGTTGAAGATGTTAAGGAAAGTAACAATCTTCCTTATGGTGTTGTTCATCATCGTGATTTAGCTTATAGTTCTACAAATTCTAGTGTGATTGGTTATGCATCAGGAAATAATGGGCCTAAAACATCAACTTTTGTTGCTGATAAACTTTACGAACAACAAATAAATGTGTTAGAAGTTCCCAATTCTTCTAATGTCAAAGTGACTTCTTGGGCTAATCTTGAAGGACATAGGTGGTCATTAACAACTGTAAAAAATTTATCAATGGATTATGAATTAAAAAATCCTGGATGGAAAGTTATTGGGGCAATCAATGGCGACTTTTTTGATATAAGAGCTAATGGGAATTTGCCATATCAAACTAGTGGAGTTCATATTTCTAATGGAGAAAATTATAAAACAACTGGTAGTAGAAATGTTGGATTAACAAATGATGGAAGTTTAGATAATTTAATTGGTAATGAAGCGTTTACTAGAAGTGATAATATGTCACTATCAATATATGATGAAAATAATAAAATAGCAAAAACTCTAGAGATTGAATCAAGAAATACTATTCCAGATGAAGGTAAAAGCTCAGTTTATTATGGAGTTTATAATTCTGAACATGTTTATCAACCTATTACCACACCAGCAGAAGTCAGTGTTTTTGTTGTTGAACAAGCTGAGTTAGCACTTCCAAATAATGAAAATGATTTTTATGGAAAAGGAATAATTTCCTCGGTTGCTTCTTCGACAATAAAAAAAGGTCAATTTGCAATTGTTACTAAAAATCCGTTAGTTATCGAAGCTTTGTCAATCGGTGAAAAAGTTAGGGTACAATGGGAAATTGTTGGAGCATATAAAAATGTAACTGATGCAACTGGCGGTGGAGATACATTATTAAATAATGGTGAATGGCCAGGTAATGTTGTCCTTGATGCGAGAGAACCTAGAACAGTAATTGGAAGAAAAGCAGATGGAAGCATTATGATGTTTGTTTTTGATGGCAGACAAGATTATAGAGGCTTTCATGGAGCTGATGGTAAAGAATTATCAGCAATGTTAAAATATTACGATTGTGTTGAAGGTTATAATTTAGATGGTGGCGGTTCATCGACTCTAATAATTAGAAAAAACGGCCAATTTGTAGTTACCAATTCTCCATCTGATGGAGGAGAAAGAACAGATGCTAATTGTTTGTTAATAGTCGCTAGGGATCCTGATATTGATTTTGAAATTATTGATAAATCTAAATCTTCGGTTACAATAGATGCTACATTAGTTGATAGTTTAGATCATGATATAAAAGAATTGTTTGTAAATATTAACGGAGAAAAAAATACTTTTATTAACAATAAAATTATTTTATCAAATTTAGAGTCAAACAAAGAATTAGTTTATCAATTTGGTTATACTGATTCCAAAGATAAAGACTTTTTAATAGTAACTCAAGGTATTACTAAAACATATAAACAACATCCTAAAATAGAAAAATTAGAAATAACTGAAACCGAGGAATTTTGGGAGTTTGAAATTCTTTATGAAGATAAAGATCTAGCTTCAGCTTTAGATAGAACTTTAGTTTCGGTAATATATAATGGTGATAAACCTGGTAAATTTTCTCTTATTGGCGGAAAAGGTAAATTGCCAAAAAAGACAATTCAGACAATTGAATTTATAACGATAAGTTTTTCATTTAGTGTTGATAGTAAAAATAATGTATTAGTAAATATGGCATCCCCACATATAGAGTATTGTATGAATCTTAATAATAATATTTATAATTTTGATA
>DUUA01000173.1 GCA_012841765.1 Acholeplasmataceae bacterium | reverse complement strand
TTTGAAATAAACTTTTTATTATAATGAAATACTAATTTTAATTTAATTTACTTTAATGTAAACGTAATTAAAAGTCAGATTTAAAAGAAGAATTTATGCCAATAAAGTGAAAATATGGTATAATAAACAATATATGAGGTGAAAAAAATGCGAAAATTTTTATATGAAATGTTGGAAACTGCATCTGTTTCTGGAAATGAAATTAATTTACAAAAAATTGTCATTAAACATATGAAAGATATTAGCGATAAAATCATCACCGATCATGCGGGAGATGTAATTTGTGTTATTAACCCAGAATCTAAATTTAAAATTTTGTTAGCAGCACATAGTGATGAAATAGGTTTAACAATTGTTGATATTTTAGAAGATGGTAGAGCTTTAGTAAGAGAAGTGGGATCGATAAAAGCAGGAGTTTATCCAGGTCATAAAGTCAGAATAATTACTAAAAATAAAGAAGTTTTTGGAGTAATTGGTTTTGATCAAAATACATTTAAAACTGAAATCAGTGATAAAGATTTAATTTTAGATATTGGAGTTTATTCTAAAAAAGAAACGGAAAAAATAATAAATGTTGGTGATTTTGTAATACTTGATAGTAATTACCGGGAACTTAATAAGAATGTAATAAGTTCCAGAGCTCTTGATGACAAAATAGGAATATTTTCAATTATGGAAGCCTTAAAAAGGTCAAAACTTATTAATGATGAAATTGGGGTCTATGCTGCAAGCACCGTTGGCGAAGAAACTACAAAAGCAGGAGCTACTTTTGTTAGTAATTTAATTAAACCAGATTGCGCTATTATTGTGGATGTTACTTATGATAATTCTGTTATGGCCTCAAAAGGGAATAGAGAAAGTGCTAAAAATGGAAAAGGACCAGTTTTATCAATAGGAACTGTTATAAATAAAGAGTTTGTTGAAAAAGCTAAAAAAGCTGCAAAAAACAAAAATATAGATTTACAAATCGCCACTGAAGTATATAGAACATATACTGATTTAGACAAAATATATTTTAATGAAACAGGTATTCCTAGTTTATTATTAAGTATTCCATTACGCTACATGCATTCAAGTGCTGAACTTGTTGATTTGCAAGATGTTGAAGATATTATTGTTTTAATTACAGAGATTATAGAAATACTAAAAACGGATAGAAATTTTAATCCATTTGAGGAGTAAAAATGAAAACTTTATATACTAACGGAAAAATCTTTACTCAAGAAGGATTCAAAAAAAATCTTCTTGTTGAAGATGGGGTTATTAAAGAAATATTTGATGAAAATAATGAGATCAATGCTGATAAAATTATTGATTTGGAAGGGAATGTTTTGCTTCCTGGCTTTAATGATTCTCATTGCCATTTATTTAGTTTGGCTGTTAATAATTCTCAATTATCTTTGAAAGCTGTAACTTCAATTGATGAAATAATTACTAAAGGAAAAAAATATATTCAAGATAATCCTGATCTTCATATCATTTTTGGAAGAGGCTATAATGATGAATACCTTCTTGAAAAAAGAATTCTTCGTAAAGACGATCTAGATAAAATATCTCTTGATATTCCGATTATCATAACAAGAGTATGTGGTCATGTGCAAACACTTAATAGTAAAGCAATCAGTCTCTTAGGATTACAACCAACTGATAAAGTAGTTGGCGGAGAAATTGAAGTTTTTGGAAATGAACTAAGCGGTGTTCTTTATGAAAATGCTATGGATTTAACAGAAGAATTTAATTCACTTTTTGAAGTTAGCACAATTAAGCAAATGCTTTTGGAAGAAATTAAAAAAGCTAATATTTTAGGTTTAACTTCAATTCAAACAAATGATATAAATATTAATAAC
>DUUA01000001.1 GCA_012841765.1 Acholeplasmataceae bacterium | reverse complement strand
TTATATAATATAGTATAGGAGGAATTTATAATGGATATTCAATGGTTTTCCAGAAAAATAGAAGGCACCGCAACTATCTATGAAACCAATATTACTTTAAATAAAACTGCTTCTAGATATTTCATTAATACATATGCCGTATTAATTGGTTTTGATAAAGATAACAAAAACATTGTTATAAAAGCCTTAAATATAGAAGAAGCTTCATTGCATAAATACAATGGTCTTACTTTATATAAAGTATCTATTAAACCAACTTACGGGAGAATCAACAGCAAGCAATTAGTTACCAATATTCAAAAGTATTATAATTTTGATTTTTCAGAAATCAAAATGTATAAATTTGCTTGTTCATGGAATCAAGAGCAAAAATTTCTTACAATATATTTAGATAAGGAGGTACAAGGATGATTTTCTTGTTATCAACAACAAACTGGATTTTTTTAGGTTTTTGGGTGGCTCTTTTAATAATTACGGTGATAATAGAACTAGACACTGCTAACTTGACTACTATTTGGTTTAGTCTTGCCGCAATTGTTGCCTTAGTTCTTGCAGCACTCGATATTAATTATTGGATTCAAATATTAGTCTTTGTTGTGGTTGGATTAATATTAGTATATATTACAAGACCACTAATAAAAAGAACAGCGGGAAAAGAAATTGTGCGTACTAATGCAGATAGAGTTATTGGCAAAGTTGGAATAGTTACTGCTGTTATTACACCCAATGAAATAGGTGAAGTAAAAGTAATTAATGAAATGTGGCGAGCATTTAATAAAGAAGGTTTAGAATTTGCGATTGGGGAAAAAGTCTCAATTGATGGAATTGAAGGAATTAAATTAATTGTTTCAAAATTAGATAAAGATAAAAAAATAGAAATAATATAAAGGAGAAAAAATTATGGTTTTTTTAGCAACGGGAAACGCCTTATTAATTGTTTTATTGGTTGTTTTATTAATTGTTTTAGTTGTAGTTGCATCTAGCTTTAGAATCGTTCCTCAAGCTCATGCATATGTAATAGAAAAATTAGGAGCATATAATGCTACTTGGGGAACTGGTATCCATTTCTTGATACCTGTTCTTTCTAGAATATCAAAAAAGGTGGTTTTAAAAGAACAAGTTGTAGATTGGCAACCACAAGCTGTTATTACAAAAGATAATGTCACAATGCAAATTGATACAGTCATCTTTTACACTATCACGGATCCAAAAGCCTACACTTATGGTGTTGATAATCCTCTTGTTGCCTTAGACAAACTAACAGCAACTACATTACGTAATATTATTGGCGATCTTGAATTAGATGAAACCCTTACAAGTCGTGATTGGATTAATACAAAAATGAGAGACATCTTAGATATAGCTACTGACCCATGGGGAATAAAAGTTAATAGAGTAGAACTTAAAAACATTCTTCCACCAAAAGACATTCGTGATTCAATGGAAAAACAAATGCGTGCTGAGCGTGAAAGAAGAGAATCTATTTTAAGAGCTGAAGGTGTAAAACAATCACAAATTCTTCAAGCTGAAGGTGTGAAACAATCACAAATTCTTCAAGCTGAAGGTGAAAAAGAAGCAGCTATTTTAGATGCTGAAGGGCAAGCTAAAGCAATTTTAATGGTTCAAGAAGCAACTGCAAAAGGTTTAGAGATGATTAAAAACGTTAAACCTGATCAAGCTTTATTAACATTAAAAGCATATGATGCTTTAACGGAAATGTCTAAAGGACAAGCTACAAAAATTATTGTTCCATCAGATCTTCAAGGTCTTGCAGGCCTTACAACAAGTATTAAAGAAATACTTAAAGACTAATTATCTTTATTGAATAATAAAAGACTGTTAGAAAATGAATATATCATTCATTAAACCCTAACAGTCTTTTTAAATATCCTTTAAATTATCTCGTTTTAAATACCCCGAGGATTATTGATGATATTTAATCAATTGACATAATTACTTTATTAATATAAAATTAAACATATTAGGAGTATGTATATGAGAAATTTTGAACTTGATATTATTCGTTTTTTTAGAGACATCTCGATCCCTTTTATTGATAACTTAATGCAAATAGTTACTTTTTTAGGTGAACAATACGTGTTAATCTTAGTTTTAGCTAGTATATATTTTGTATTCAGCAAAGAAGCTGGTGAAAAAATAGCTTATACTATTTTTACATCACTTGGAGTCAACAATATATTGAAAGGTCTTATAAAAATAAATAGACCTTTTGTTACTGACCCCACAATAGATGCTGTTAGAGTAGAAACGGCTACAGGTTATTCATTTCCTAGTGGGCATAGTCAAAATGCGACTGTTACTTTTTCTTCAATTGCCTATCATTTCAAAAAGAGGTGGCTGTGGATAACAGCATCAATTCTGATCTTTCTTGTTGGAATATCCAGAGTAGTTTTAGGTGTTCATTATCCTTCAGATGTTATTGTTGGAATTAGTTTAGGGTTAGGTTGTACACTACTGTGTTCAATGCTTTATGATAAATATAAAGGTAACTTATTATCTAAATCATTATTGTTTGGAATTACTTTATTGGCATTTGTTCCTTTCTTAGCTTTGTTCTATAGTCCAAACCAAGCTGATATGTTAATCTATAAAGATTTTTATACAGCCTTTGCTTTGTTCTTAGGATTCATACCGGCAGTAATAATAGAAAATAAATTTGTAAACTTTAATTGTTACAATCCTTTAAAAACCAGACTACTTAGATTAGCGATCGGTCTTATTATAATTTTAGGGACATATCTTGGATTAAAAATGGTTTTCCCCGATAACAATATTTTCTTTGATATGTTAAGATATTTCTTAGTAATATTTATTGGTTTAGGAATTTATCCACTTGTTGCAAAAAATTGGTTATTTAGAAATGAATTTTCTAACCCAACGATATAATTAAATTATTAAAACTACTTTTAAAAAGTAGTTTTTTTATTTAAAAAGAGAGTATTTATAAATACTCCCTCAAATTACTTTTATTTTTCCTTTAATTCTGGTTTTTCTTTTTCTTCAACTTCCTCTTTTAAAACTATTTTTTCTTTTTCTTTTTTATTTAATATAGAACAATCATACTGTTTTAATATTTCAGCATTTGTTAAATTTGACTTCATAAATAAAATAGTTAATAAAGTTCCAATTAAGCTTATAGCAACCCCTATAAATACAACCCCAAACTCAGGACGTGTTGCTCCCCAAGCTGTAGTTTGAGCAAACATAACAATTGTACTCACTACAGTAATAGCCAATAAAGCACTAATCAAAATTATTAAAATAGTTTTCAGGTTTCCTGCAATATAATATATTAAAGCAACTACAACGGCACCTATAAAAATGAAAGAAGTAATAATTCCTAAAGCAACTTCACCTAAAATTCCAATCAAAACTGCTAAAGAAAACACACCAAGTAGCGCAAATAATGAGTAAAAGTGCTCATTTTTTGCAAAACTAAACAGCAAAACTCCTATTATTCCTGTATTGATAAAAATCAACATTCCGTCAACGTTAGTTAATAAAGAAAACCCTATTAATGAAACTAATATTCCAAAAATAATAACTCCATAACTAATTAAAACTTTTTCCAGTTTTTCAAATTCAAATCTTTTCATATTCCTCCTAAATGTTTCATTTTCCTAAACAGAAGTTTGCAAACATTTCATCCAGTAACTCCTCACTGCTAACTTCACCAATTATTTCACCAAGAGCTCGCCATGCTGCTTTAAGATCGATGCTTATTATGTCGATAGGCATTTTATTTCTTACAGAAATAAGTGCATTATCCAAATTTTCGCGGGCTAGTTTTAATTTTGTCATTGCCCTAATAGATGTTACATATGTAGCTTCTTTATTATCAATGTTTTTTAAATTTGTTACTTCTCTAATTTTCTTTTCTAATGTGTTAATATCTTTTTCACTAAAAGCTGAAAGAAGTAAATAATCCCCTAAAATACTTAAATCTATTTCTTTTGGCAAATCACTTTTATTAACAACTATTATTCTGTCTTTATCTTCTGTTAATTTTAATATTAAATGATCATTTTCATTTAATTTTGTTGAAAAGTCAAATACAATTATTATTAATGAAGCGACATTTAATACCTTCTTAGCTTTTTCAACACCAATCTTTTCCACAACATCAGAAGTTTCTCTAATACCTGCAGTATCAATTAAATTTAAAACGATTCCACCAACATTAATTTTACCCTCAATAATATCTCTTGTAGTCCCAGCGATATCAGTAACGATAGCTTTATCTTCCCTTAATAAAGCATTTAAAATACTAGATTTACCAACATTTGGTTTCCCTATAATTGCAGTAGTAATTCCTTCT
>DUUA01000172.1 GCA_012841765.1 Acholeplasmataceae bacterium | reverse complement strand
GAAATAAAAAGTGTAAAGAATAAAAATAGTATTGATTTCTTTTGAACAGGCATAAATTTAAAGAATAATGGAACAAGTAACATTAATATTGCTGATTTATGAAAAGTAGCAGTTAAAAGGATAATGATAAGAAAACTAATTAGTTTTCTTATCAAAAAACAATTTTATAGCATACATACTCATAGACATTACTAATGCTTGTCTTATAGCACTATAACTCATCCCGTAGATAACTAATATATATATTGGAATTGCAAGGTAAAAATCCTTTTTTTCTATAGACTTAAAAAGAAAAAAATAAGTTAAAAAAGAAACACTAATAAAAACCCATTGTGAACCTAACCCAACCTTTTGGATAGTTTGATTTAATAAAAGAAAACCAGGTTCTTGTGATGCCTTCTGAGTGTACAATATTTTATTAAAAATAGCTACATAATTTTTATAATCAGTACCAATATTATATCTAAGCGCAGCAGGAATAAAAAGAAAGAAAAAAGTTAAAATACAAAAAATAGCTGAAGCATTAGAATCCTTACTACGTGAATATAAATAAGAGGAAGACCAACTTGTTATAAAAATAAATATATATATTGTCATTTTTATAATTCAAAAGATGATTTTTTTGGTAGAATCTCTTCAAAGGCTTTTTGTATTTCAGAAATTCTATAATCATAATCATCAACAGGATAGTCATTTATTGAAATTTCAACATATTTTTTGCTTTTTATTGTATTAGTAATAATATTCAAATCATCAGTAATTTTAAAGAACTTGCAATACTTCTCTAAATTAAACGGCTTAACAATTCCAGTTAAATATTGCAAGTATCTAATTAGGTATTGGTTTACATCGATATCGGATCTAAATTTACTATTCATTGTACAGGATAACTCCTCATAAAATAGATCCCATGCTAGTTCATAACTAGATTTTAAAAAAGCAGATTGAAAATGATGGTCAAAAAAACCTGTAAAATTTCTGAATAGAATTGCCAAGGGTATTGTTCTAATCAATTGTTTCCCATTTCTTATTGAGAATAAAGCAGACCAATTATTTTTGATGTATTCACTTTTGCTAAATTTCTTGTTTATAGCTAAAATATTATTAAGTCTTATATGTTCAATATTTCCAACAGGTAAAGCACTAAAGGCAACCACTTCGTTTACTTTGTTCTTTTTAAAGAAAAAATCAGATGAAATAGTTTTTGTTAAATAAGAATCATCATTAAAATAAACAAATTTCTCTGATAAGCCAGGAATTTTATGCAAAAATAGCTCTATAGGGTGTGAATTAAACACTGGCAAAAATTGTTCGGGTATATAATCAGAATGGTTTACAAAATTAATTTTAGGGGATTCTATATTCATCCATAAAGGTTTCTGACCACAAGTAACGAAGTGAATTTTATTAACCCAAGGCGCATGTTGTTCAATTCCTCTGAATACATATTTAAGCAACCCATTATCACGATATCTAGTTTGTTGAATATCAATATCTATTCTTTTCGTCTCTGGTGCATATTTATTGAATTCACTAATCCATTCTGGATCATTACCATCAACCCAAGGTATTACAAAATCAATGACATCCATTAATCAACTCTCCTTTTGGTTTAATATAGGTAACAATTGTTTGTAATAAAAATAATGAAAAAAATACAAACCAAAATTTTAATGAAGTAATAGTGAAAAAAGACTGACTTGGATAACTACGGGGCATTAAAAAGAAATAATGTAAAATACTTAATAAAATTACAAAAAGAAAACTATTACCAGACATATTTGTTTTACTTGCGTAGACAGTAAACAATCCAATTAATACTGAAAAAATAAAAAGACCAATATAACCAAAATAATAATAGATTTCCAAGATAAAAGAACCACCCATACCTTCACCTTTATTAAACCTTGAGGGCATAACTTTGTAAGAAATAAATTGGGCCAAGTAATTCCCTTCTAATGCTTGTTCTTCTCTATGTGACTTATCAATCTTTGACCTTGTAATATTTTTTAAAAAATTAATCTGATCTGGAATTAAATAATTCAAACCTTTATCAGGTATCTCTTGTTGGTAAGAATAACCATAAGACGGAACTACTATAGAAACCCCTTGCTGTTCTAAAAAAAGAATAAGCATATCACCTAAATTTAGTGAGTTTTTCTGTGCTCGCCCCATACGAACACTGCTCACCATAAAAAATAATACAAACAATAAAATTACAGGAATGATAAGCTTTAATATAAACCTAAAAGAAAACTTTTTACTCGTTATTAAATAGTAGTATAAAACAAGCAAAATATTCAAAACAAAAAACCTTCTAGTACCTTGAATAAGCACAAAGAATGTTGCAATTATGAATAAGATTAATATTATTCTTTTTAATTTTACTTTTTTATTAGAAGTTAATGCCAAATAATAATAGAAAAAGATGTAAGAAGAATCGGCTAATATAATCATGTATTTATTTCCAACATAGTCCTTATAATAACTAACATAACCGTACTTCTTGATAAAAAGAAAAACATCATATGATTTATAAATATTAACTAGTAATGTAAAAATTAACAGTATAGAAACTATGCCAATTATTAAATTATTACCTTCACTAAAAATATTCAAGGATGATTTTTTAACCTTATTTTTCTTTGGTGTTATCAAAAACTGTGAAAAAAACAAAGCAGACAATACAATTACAAATGATTTTAGTGTATGTAAAGCCGTTTCATCATCAAAAAAATCACCCACATACCCTCTTCGCCAATTTAAATCAGTTAATCCCAAATAATACAGAAAAAGCCTAGACATTTGAAAGAAAATAAATGTGAAGAGAAAGAATAATAAAGTGAAATTTTTATTAATAAATGAGATAATTGTTATCTCAATAGAAAGTGCAAATATACAATAAAAAATAAAAAATTCATTTGTTGAATATATTGCTAAAATACTAAATGACAAAGTTAAAAAATAGAGAGATAAAACAACAATCCGTTTTAAGTATACTTCGCTATACATCACAATATTTTATTAACCTTATAAAGACGATGCTACTGAATCATGCAAGAATTGACGTGATTTTGATATCAATGATTCTAATTTATTATTTACATCTGCATATTCTATAATTTTAGAAAAACCGCACTCTTGAGTGGTAATAAATCTATCCTCTAAATCTACTTGTTTCAACAAACTTAATAGCCTTGAGGATCTATCGCTAAATGGATATGAGTAAAACTGTTTGCCAAAAATCATTGAAAAAACTGAACCATGAAAAGAATTTGTAAAAACAAACTCTGCATTCATAATTATACCGAGAAAATCGGCGGGTCCCGCAGCAACTACAATTGAATAAGTACTATTTAATCTCAAGAGATTTTTCCCATAACTAACTGTCAATTCAACAATATTACATGAATTTAATCGTGCATATTCTTTTGCATCTTGTATTAGTTTATTATTCTGAATAAATTGATAAATAACGATATATTTTTTTTTACCTTTATATTTCCTAGCGATGTCCATCCATTGCTTAGCATTTAAAAAAAAGCAGGGGTCTAATACAACTTCAGCACCCGATATATCTAGCTCATCTTCAAGTATTTTGACACCATCTATCTCACGTAGTGACAATTTTGAAAATTTAAGTAAAGAAGACTTAATCGAATCGCGATATAATTCAGGAATTGATGAAATCCCAAAACTTGCAGCATAAGATATCTTTACTAGGCCGCTATAATTTGATTCAGCATAATAAAAAGGGTTTACACCCTTTGTTAGTGACGGATTCCATATTTGGTCGCTTCCACAAACTGCAATATTATATTTATCAATATTGTCAGAGCCCAATAAAAAATACTTATCAATAAAATAATTAAAAAGACGCTTTTTATAATAAATAAAAGGTAAATTTAGAATAGAATTAATAAAACTTTTTATTATAGACAATGTACTAGACAGGTCTATCTTAATCAAACGATAGCGGTTTGAGATGCAACTTGGTGTATAATCAACTATTGCCACCCTATAACTATCATTGCCAGAATTATGCAATTCTTCTTGCAATGCGTATGCCTGAAGAGCAGCGCCAAAGTTGTATGCACGATGAAAGGTAACAATTCCAATTTTTTTATTATTCACTTTTAAGCCTTTTTCCTATAAATATTTTTTTTATATACCAAGAAAATAAAATAAATAATTTGTAGAAATATTTATCATTAAAGTATTTTTCATGCAAATAAATAAAATCATGTTTAGAAATATCATAACAACACATTTTATAAAACCTTGATGGTTTAACAGAAGAACAAACAAAAGGGTTCTTCTGTACAGCAAGTTGTAAAGGAACTGATTCTATAAACATATTTTTCTTTACATAATCAAATTTTTCTATAGCTTTATTGTTATGTAGTAATAGAAGTGATACACCTTTATCGTCATCAAATTTTGCACTAATATTTTGGATTCCCCAAAAATCTGCAAGAGTAAAATCAGAAACTCTTCTAACATTCTTATATACACAACAATGACAAGAACTTCTTAAGCAAAGATGGCGTGAAAAAAACTTCATGAAAGGATCTTGATTTACTACCATATTATAACAAGTTTCAGCGAATTGAATACTGAGCGAGAATTTTTTCCATCCATTATCTTTATTACGAAATGAAATGTTCTGAACTGAACTTCCAGCCTTTTGTGTATGATAAACAAGGTATTTTCTCCAAAGCAAAGGAGAAGGGACTCCATGGCAAATAATATCAACAGTATATAGCAAATTATATTCTATCCCCAAATACGACTTTAAACCGCCGATTTGACATGGAGTGCCAGAAAATAATACACATCGACCTTCTTCAAGAAATTTCTTGCAATCAATAAATTTTGATCCAATTTTGCTTTGAACATACTTTGAACCGCGAAAAGCTCCCAAACCTTCTATTGTTTCAGTCCAGTCATGTATAACCGAGAAGTCCTTATCAAACCTTGCACCAAATACAACTCCACCCTGCCTAATAATATTTTCGGCAAGGACTGTAAATATTCCACCTGAAGAACTCTTTAACCGTATTTCTTCATTAATATTCTTGCAGGCAAACGCAGGAGGATCAGTTTCCGGAAGTTTCGGAGTATGTAAAACAGGACAAACCGATTCACATTTTCCACAATGAGTACATTTACTATAATCTATTATCGGCCTTAAAAATTCGTTATTATCACTATTCATGCTAATAGCACCCACAGGGCAGATGGAGAAACAGGCATGACAACCATTGCATTTTGAAGTTTTTGCTACATCAAGCATTAACGAACTCCTGTTTTAGATTTAATAAAATGAAAGACCCGGACCCGTTCATTCCGGCTAAGACCAAAATAGAAAAAAACTAAAGAAAAAGATAGAACTGATATAATCACAACAAGAATTGTTCGAAAAAAACTGGGATTCATTAAATATTTTACCAGAAAAGCAAAACTAAAACCAATAACACTACTTACGATAATTGGGAGTATAACTTGAATAAAAAAATCTCTTATAGAAAATCGTATAAGTCTCTTAATTATAATTAACCGAAAAATAAATGCAATAAATGTTAAAACAACAGCAATTATAAAAACACTAACAGGAGAAAAACCTAAAACCATCGCAACCATTGAAAGTGGTAAATTGAGAAGAAGGATTCCGCCAACAACAACCTGATAAAGTTTTATCTTGCCGGTGGCCTGAGCAACCGTCATAAGCGGATAACTAACTGATTCAATAAGAGCATCAAGAAGAATCAATTGTGTAAAAATTACCACATATTGTGGTGGTGATTTAAGCCACAGCGAAAGAACAAAAGTCATCTCAAGACTCAGTGGTAGCATAAAAACAAACATCAAATAAAATGTAGCCTTGCAACTCCGGAATACAAGAAGATTCATCTCGTCTATCTTATCTGCCGCGTAACTTTTTATGATTTGAGGACGAACTGCTGTACTAAAATTTTGAGCAAAACTTTTTACTGCATTATTTACCTGAATCGCAATACTTCGTGATGCAACAATAACTGGATTATAATACTGGTTTAAAACAATATTAACTGCTTGAAACTTAGAAACTTTAGTTAATGATCCAAACATATTCCATCCGGTATAACTTATAAGCTCCTTGAAAAGAAACTTGTCCCAATACCACCCTGAACGACATTCCTCATACCGTTTTCGAGATATTTTCCGGTAAATTAACGTTGAAATGACAACAACTCCTGCTAGAAAATACCCATACAATACCAGCTTGTCAAAAACAAATAAAGGCAACAACAAAGGAACAAGCAGTTTTAACAAAACCTCAACTATCGAAACATATGCATACACCGTCATATCCTCATGTGCAATGATAGAAGCCATATACGGTGTTGTTACAATAGTAAGGAAAAGAGACAGCACAGAAGCATGATAAACAAGTCGGGCAGCATGCACACGATCAACTGGAATATCAAGCTTGTTGTACACAAACCACAAACCAACGGTCTCTGCAAATAACAAGACTAGAACTGCAATAACAATATAACTGATCAAGGATACACTAAACGTCTTCTTTAATTGTTCATAATCCTTTCTTCCAAGCTCAAAACTGAAATACCGCTGACAGGCAGTCGCCATTGCTCCACTGAGAAATGTAAACATCGTCACGATACCAGCTACCACATTATAAATACCGTAATCTACAACACCAAGCACATCTAAAACAACACGAACCGTATACAAACTTACCAGCATAATAAGAATCTGCCGGAAATACAGCATAATGGTATTCTTCGCT
>DUUA01000171.1 GCA_012841765.1 Acholeplasmataceae bacterium | reverse complement strand
TTTTTATTAAACATTTAATATAGCAATATAGGAGATAAAAGCAAACCAAAATAGTTGACAGAATTAATATTTGTTTTATAATAAACTTAAGGATTAATGTATTAAATAATATTTAAGGAGGTCTAAGTTATGCAAATGCAACAAATTGAGGATTATAAAAATGATCCTGATGTTTTAAAAAAATTTGGGCGCGATGTTTGTGAAGATGTCAGATCTGGTAAGGTAGATCCAGTTATTGGTAGAGATGATGAAATTAGAAAAATTATTCAAATACTTGCAAGAAAAACTAAAAATAATGTTATTTTAATTGGAGAACCTGGGGTAGGTAAAACTGCTATTATTGAAGGATTAGCAGAGAGAATTGTAAAAGATGATGTTCCTCTTACTTTACGAGAAAAAACTATTTATGAACTCGACATGGGCGCTTTAGTTGCTGGGGCAAAATATCGTGGAGAATTTGAAGAAAGGTTAAAAGCTGTTTTAAATAAAATCAAAGAAAGCGAAGGAAACATTATTCTTTTCATTGATGAAATTCATTTAATTGTTGGTGCAGGAAGAGCAGAAGGAGCTCTTGATGCTTCCAATATGTTAAAACCAATGTTAGCAAGAGGAGAACTATTTACTATTGGCGCTACAACATTAAATGAATATCGAAAATACATTGAATCAGATAGAGCATTAGAGAGAAGATTTCAAAGGGTTTTAATTACTGAACCAACTGTTGAAGATACTATTAGTATTTTAAGAGGTCTAAAAGAAAGATTTGAATCGCATCATGGTGTAAGAATTACTGATGGCGCAATAGTAAGCGCTACTGTGCTTGCTAATAGATACATAACAGATAGATTTCTTCCTGATAAAGCGATTGATTTAATTGATGATGCTTGTTCTGCTATTAGAATTGAAATAGATTCAATGCCTGTTGAATTAGATGAAGTAACTAGAAAGATAACCCAATTAGAAATTGAAAAGATTGCTTTAGAAAAAGAAAAAGATGTTGCTAGTAAAGAAAGATTAAACAAGATTAAAGAAGAAATCAAATTACTAAAGCAAGAAGAAAATAGTTTAACTTTTAGATGGCAATCAAAAAAAGAAGAAATTGAAAAAGCAAAAAATTATAAAAAACAATTGGAAAAATTAAAATTTGAACTGGATCAAGTATTTACTTCAGGAGATTATCAAAAAGCTTCTAAATTAAAGTATTATGATATTCCTGAAATTGAAAAGAAACTATTAAAATTAGAAGAGAAAAGTCAAGGAGATGATATCTTAACAGAAACGGTAACAGAAGATGAAGTTGCTAAAATAATTTCAAAAAATACAAATATTCCAATCAGCAAAATTCTTAAAGGAGAAAAAGAAAAAGTTTTAGGATTAAATGATCTTTTAAAAAGAAGAGTTATTGGTCAAGATGAAGCAATTAAATTAGTATCTGATTCTATTATTAGACAAAGAGCAGGAATTAAAGATGAAAATAGGCCAATAGGATCTTTCCTTTTCTTAGGACCAACAGGAGTTGGAAAAACTGAAGTTGCAAGAAGCCTAGCTGAAGCTCTTTTTGATAGTGAAGATCATATCATTAGAATTGATATGAGTGAGTATATGGAAAAATTTTCTGTATCTCGACTTATTGGAGCACCTCCAGGTTATGTAGGGTATGAAGAAGGTGGACAATTAACTGAACAAGTTAGAAGAAGCCCCTATAGTATTGTTTTATTTGATGAAATAGAAAAAGCACATCAAGATGTTATTAATCTTTTGCTTCAAATTATGGATGATGGAAGGCTTACTGATTCTCAAGGAAGAATAGTTGATTTTAAGAATACGATTATTATTATGACTAGTAATATTGGTAGTGAACATTTACTTAATGGGGAAGGCGTTAATGTTGTTAAAGAAATATTAAAACAATATTTTAAACCAGAATTTTTAAATAGAATAGACGATGTTGTTTATTTTCAACCTTTAGATAGAGATACCCAATATAAAATAGTAGATAAAATGTTAGTTGATTTAAAACAAAGATTAAAGAATCAAAATATTGATATTCTTTTTGATAGTACTGTTCAATATTATATTATTGAATCAAGTTATTCTTTTGAATATGGAGCAAGACCTCTGAGGAGATTTATTGAACATGAAATTGAAACAAAATTAGCAACTGCGATTATCAATGAGGATATTTTACCTAATAATCAATATATTATGATCTATAAAAATAAAAAACTCATTATTGAATTAAATAAATAATAGAAAATAATTGTTTTTTGTTGTATAATATTAGTAGACATAATAAAGGAGTGAAATTATGCTTTTAGATGGTAAAATGATTTCTGAAGAAATTAAAAAAAGAGTTGCGGAAGAAGTGGCTTCACTTAAAGCTGAATTGACTTTAGCAATCATACTTGTTGGAAAAGATCCAGCTAGTGAAATATATGTTAATAGTAAAACAAAAGCATGCGAAAAAGCCAATATTAAGACAAAAGATTATTTTCTTGATGATAATACAACAGAAAAAGAGCTTATTGATTTAATTCAAAACCTTAATAAAGATCCGTTAATAACAAGCGTTTTAGTGCAGATGCCACTACCATCACATATTAGTGAAGATAATGTTGTTAATTCAATTGATCCTTTAAAAGATGTTGATGGCTTAAATATTATAAACCAAGGTAAACTTTTGAATAATACTAATTGTCTTGTTCCAGCAACACCTAGAGGAATTTTAACTTTAATAAAAAGATACTTTATTGAAATAAGTGGGAAACATGCTGTTGTTATTGGCAGAAGTAAATTAGTTGGTAAACCAATTGCCCTACTTTTACTTAACAACAATGCAACAGTTACTATTTGTCATTCAAAAACTGAAAATTTAAAAGAAATTGTTAGAAAAGCAGATATTGTTGTTGTGGCAATAGGTAAGCCAAAGTTTCTTACAGCAGATATGGTTAAAAAAGATGCTACAGTTATTGATGTGGGGATTAATAGAGTCCAAGGAAAAGTTGTTGGTGATGTTGATTTTGAAGCTGTTAAAGAAATTGCAGGTTTTATTTCACCAGTTCCTAGAGGAGTTGGTCCAATGACGATTGCATCTCTTTTAGAAAATGTTATTAAATGTTATCATATGCAAAATAAATAGTTAAAAGTTTTCCATAAATCTTTTAGATTTATGGGCTTTTAAAGTTAATGGGGTGAAAGATGAAATTAATTGTAGGACTTGGGAATCCAGGTAAAGAATATAGTGAAACTAGGCATAATATCGGTTATTTATTTGTTGAAGAAATAGTAAGTTATTATAATCAACAATTTAAATTAGATAAAAAATTGAGATCTGAGATTGTTAGAATAAAAATTAATGATGAAGATTATATATTTTTAAAACCAATAACATTTATGAACCTTTCAGGAGAAGCAGTGATACTTGCTATGAAATATTACAATGTTGATATTGATAATCTAATTATTGTTCATGATGATCTTGATTTACCTGTAGGTAAAATTAGAATTAGACCACAAGGTGGTAGTGGTGGACATAATGGAATTAAAAGTATTATTCAACATTTAAAAACACAAGATTTTAAAAGAATAAGAATTGGCATTGATAAAGGAAAATATGAAGTGGTTGATTATGTTTTAGGAAAATTTTCTAAAAGAGATCAAGATATCATTGATGAAGTTATTCATATAGCTCCCTTGATGATTAATTACTTAGCAACTCATAATTTTGATGAATTAATGAGTGAATATAATACAGATAATCATGAAGAATAATATTATTGATTTATTTAAAAAAAGTAAAAGTAATCTTCAATTTGAAGAAATTATCAAAAAAAAGGCTTTTAATATTTACGCTTATAATACTTCTATTAATGTTAAGTATTTACTTGCATACAATACCTTTTTAGAAAAAGAAGAAACTGTTGTCTATATAACAACTAACTTGTATAAAGCAAATTTAGCTTATGAAACACTTTCTAAAATTGCTGGTTATGATAATGTTAGTTTTTATGCAGTTGATGAATTAATATCCGAAGATTTACTAGCAGTAAGTAATGATTTAAAAACAGAAAGAATAAGCACCATAGCTTCAATTATGAATAATGATAAAAAGATTATAATTACTCATGTACAAGCATTATTAAAACCACTAGTTACCAAAGATATTTTTTCTAGTTATCGTATTAATCTTCAAGTTGGAAATGAAATTAATAGAAATAAATTTATTAAGAATTTAATTTTTAATGGATATGAAAAGACCCCTACGACAAGTTCAACGGGGGATTTTAGTGTGCGTGGAGAAGTTATTGATATCTTTCCTGTTTTTTCTGAAAAACCAATAAGAATTAATTTTTTTGATGAAGAAATAGAAAGTTTAAGATACTATGATGTATTAACGCAAATAAGTAATGATAATATCTTAGAATTTGATATCTATCCTTTAAATGAATTAGTTTATAATGAGGAAATAAAAGAAAAAGCAATAAAAAGTATCAAGTCTTTATTTCCTGCAGTTTCTAATGATTCTATTTATGAAGATATAAAAAATCATGAAAATGATGAAAGATTTAATAAGTATATTAATTATTTTTATTCTGACGTAGTTAATTTGCTAGATTATATTTCAAGTTTTACTTTAATTTATGATGAGTTTGCAAGAATTAAAGAAGTATATGAAAAACTGCAAATTGATGTTTTACATTTATTAGAAAATAGTAAAGTTAATAAGAAAAATAAAGTATTATATTTACTTGATTTCAACAATTTATATAATAAACATCAAAAAGATATTTATCTTTCAGATGTCTTGCAAAGCTTACCAGAAGTAAAATTAGATGCATTAATTAATATTAATAGTTATTTAGTAATTGATTATCGAAGTGATATAAAAAATTTAATTAATGATATTAAAATAAATTCGAAAAAGACTTTTATTTTTGCTTTTTCTGATGAAAAAAGATTAGGATTATTTAAAGAAATATTTTTTGAAGAAATTAAATATCAAGAAATTTATTCGTTTAATGATGTAAATACAGGAATGGTAAATATTATAAAATCATCTAATTCTTTAGGATATGGTATGTTTGATGATAATTATGAAGTATTTACTGAAAAAGAAATTTTTAGAGATTTTAAGTTTAAACAAACGAAATATAGAAGTAGTTATCAAAATACTGTCAGTATTGAATCTAAAGAAGATTTAGAGATAGGCGACTATATAGTTCATTATGATCATGGGATTGGGAAATACAAAGGTATAAAAACTGTTCAAGTTCACGATGTTAGAAATGATTATATTTGGATTGAATATGCAAATATGGAAATATACATTCCAGTTGAAAATATAACTTTACTAGATAAATACCAAGGAAGCGAAGGTTCCATTCCTAAACTTACAAAATTGGGAACTAAAGAATGGGATAAAAGAAAAAAAGCTATTAGTGATAAATTAGAAGATATTGCTAGGGAATTAATTGAAACACAAGTAACAAGACAACAAAATCAAGGTTATATTTATCCTCTTGATGATGAGTTTCAAGAATTGATTGAAAATGAGTTTCCTCATGAAGAAACAAAAGATCAATTAAAAGCAATTAATGATGTAAAAAGCGATATGGAACAAGGTAAAATTATTGATAGATTAATTTGTGGTGATGTAGGCTATGGAAAGACTGAGATTGCTCTTCGAGCAGCAGTTAAAACAGTTTTAGGACAAAAACAAGTAGCATATCTAGCCCCTACAACAATTCTATCTCGTCAACATTATTATACATTTAAAGAAAGATTAGATAAGTATGGTATTAGAGTAGAATTATTAAACCGTTTAGTGAGTCCAAAAGAACAAAAAAAGATAATAGAAGATTTAAAACAAGGATTAGTAGATATCATTATTGGAACTCACCGAATTTTAAGTGATGATATTAAATTTATTAATTTGGGTTTATTAATAGTTGATGAAGAACAAAGATTTGGTGTTGTTCATAAAGAGAAAATTAAAAAACTAAAGACTAATGTTAATGTTTTAACTCTAACAGCAACACCAATCCCAAGAACTTTGCAAATGGCCATTACTGGTATTAGACAACTAAGTTTGATATCAACACCACCTAAAGATAGGTATCCAGTGCAAACATATGTTGTTGAAGAAAATGATGTTATTATTAAAGAGGCTATTTACAGAGAATTAAGTAGAAGGGGACAAGTGTTTTATTTACATAATAAAGTTTCTGAATTGGAAAGAATTTATAGGAAGATTCAAAGACTAGTTCCAGAAGCAAGAATTATCATTGCCCATGGGCAGATGCCTAAAGAAGAATTAGAAGATGCTATAACTAGTTTTGTTGATTTTGAGTATGATGTTTTACTTTGTACAACTATTATTGAGACAGGAATTGATATCCCAAATACTAATACATTAATAATAGATAATGCAGATCAACTAGGTTTGTCACAGATTTATCAAATAAGAGGTCGCGTTGGTAGAAGTAATAAAATAGCATATGCTTATCTTACATATCAAAAAAATAAAGTACTAACACAAACTGCAGCAAAGAGACTAAATGCTGTTAAAGAATTTACAAGTTTAGGAAGTGGATATCGAATTGCTATTAAAGATTTAGCAATTAGAGGTGCTGGGGATATTTTAGGAAAAGATCAATCAGGATTTATTGATTCTGTAGGAATTGATATGTACATGAGAATGTTAGATGAAGCTATTAATAAGATTAAAGGTATTAAAAAAGAAGAAAAACCATATTATGATATTGAGGTATCAAAACATGTTGACGATGATTACGTTAGTGATGACACTATTAAAATTTTAATACATAAAGAAATTAGTAAAATTTCTTCTTTAGAAGAAAAAGTAAGATTAATTAAGGAATTTACTAATAGGTTTGGAAAATTAAATGAAGAAATTTTACTTTATATTGAACAAAGATACTTAGAATCTTTACTTTTGAAAAACAAAATTAATAAAGTAAATGAAACAGCTAGCGTTGCTATCATAATTTTACCAGAAGAATTTTTAAGTAAAATAAAAATAGAAGATTTATTTATGAAAGCTTATCATATTAGTAATAGATTTAGTTTTGAATATAAACGTAAAATATTAATAATGAAAATAGATAAGATAAATAATAATGAAAGTTGGATATATCTTTTAAGTGAATTATTAGAAAAGTTAATATAAAACTGAAAATGTATAATGTATTTTCAGTTTTTTATGTTTTAAATATCTTTTATATAGATAAGGGAAAAATTAGGTAATTTATTTATTTTCTTGCATATGTTATAATATTGATATAGATAGTAGCTGTTATTAGCTTTTAAAGGTAAATCTAATTAAAATTTTAAAGAAGGAATAAAGTATGAAAAAAGGATTTCTAATATTAATTTCTATTTCTTTAATCTTTTTTACTAGTTCATGTCGTTCTATACATAGAGATTATCAAGAAGATGAACTTGCAAATCTTGCTTTAAGCGATTATGGTTTTGATTTATTTTCAGTATTTAAAATTATTGATATTGAAACATCAAATATGTTAACTGGGAAAACATATCAAAACAGTGGTGTTGTTATTGGGATAATAAAAGGAAAATATAAATTATTATTTGTACCGCGAAAGTTAGTTGAAGTACCTTTCTTTGTTGGTGAAGAGATATATTTTGACTTAAAAGAGATTTACACGCATCTTCAGTTAAAGAATGTGGATCAAATGTTTTTACAGGATTATGGTTCTCTTTCTATAACTGTGATGCCTTATTCAAAAATACTGGAAGCTAACCCAAAAGTTGTTTTTGACAGTCGTTTATTTTTTGTTGTCACGACAGATAGCGAAGTTTTTTATTGTAATTATGCTAAAAAGTCTTTATTAATTTTTGATGTGAATTTTAAGTTAATTGAGTAATATATTTTAATTTATTCATTTGGTAGTTAAATTATTTAAACATAGATTTTTATAGGACAACAACTGTAAAAGATGATTTATAAAACTGAATACATTTTGTATTCAGTTTTTTTAAATATATAATATTACAGTATTGGAAATGAAAACGTTTTATGCTATAATGATGATGTTTGAAGAGGTGATAATCTTGAGAATTAAAAAACATCCAATTTTAGATTTTCCTCAAAATAGAAAAGTGCTTACTTTTACTTTTGATGGAGTTGAAGTTCATGGATATGAAGGAGATACTGTTGCATCTGCTTTATATGCTCTTGGGATAATAAAATTAAGCGAAAGTATTATTTTAAAAAGAGCGAGAGGATTATATTGTAGTATTGGTAATTGTTCTTCGTGTCAAATGATTGTTGATGGAGTAGCGAATGTAAAAACATGTATTACTTTACTAAAAGAAGGTATGGTTGTAAACACGCAAACTAATAAAGGTGAAATTAATGCTTTATAAAGATTTAGTAATTATTGGTGGTGGTCCAGCAGGTTTACAAGCTGCTATAAAAGCAGCTGAAGTAGGACAAGATGTGTTAATTATAGACCGTTTTTGGTGTTTAGGTGGACAATTAATCAAACAGACACATATGTTTTTTGGAAGTGAGAAGCAATATGCAAAAACAAGAGGCTTTGATATTGCTAATAAATTAATTAACGAGATTAATGATTATAAAGAATTAGTCACCATTTGGATTAATGCAACTGTTTTAGGATTGTATGCGGACAAAGTAATAACAGTATATAAAGAAAATGAATATATTAGAGTTAAAGCTAAAGCTATTATAGTTGCAACTGGAGCAAGTGAAAGAGTCTTAGCTTTTGAAAATAATGATTTGCCAGGAATATATGGAGCAGGTGCAATCCAAACTTTGATGAATGTTTATGGAATAAAACCAGGTAGTAAGGTTTTAATGGTTGGTAGTGGAAATATAGGCTTGATTGTTAGTTATCAATTAATGCAGGCAGGTGTTCAAATTATTGCAATTGTTGAAGCAAGCAATAAGATATCTGGTTATAAAGTCCATGCTTCTAAAATAAAAAGGTTAGGGATTGATATTCTTACTTCAACAACTATAAAAAGAGCAATTGGACTTGAAAAAGTAACTGAAGTTGTTTTGATTAATTTAGATCAAAACTGGGAAGAATTAAAAGGAACAGAAAAAATAATTCCAGTAGATGGGGTTTGCATTGCTGTTGGCTTAATGCCTTTAACTAATTTATTAGCAATGGCTGGAGCAAAGATGAAATATATAGGTGAACTAGGTGGCCTTGTTGCTATTACTAATAGTAATTTTGAAACTAGTTTAGATAATGTTTTTGTTTGTGGTGATGCATCAAGTGTTGAAGAAGCAAGTAGTGCGATGGTTGAGGGAATGATTGCTGGCCTTGTGGCTAGTAAAAAACTTGGAAGAATAATAAATGATTATGAAGAAAGATTAAATGATTATCAAAATCAATTAATTGTTCTTAGAAAAGGTCCTTTTGGTTCTAAAATAAGAAATGGTATCGAAAAGATGGTGAAGGAATTATGTTAGAAAAAAATGGTTTTCCAACAATTAAACAAATTAAGGAATCTTTTCCAGAAAAAGATGTCATTCTTAAACCAAAAGCAATTATTGAGTGTTTTGAAAGAATACCATGTAATCCATGTAGCACATCTTGTCCATTTAATGCTATCTATATAGGAAAGGATATTAATGATATTCCCGTAATAGATTTTAATAAATGTACGGGTTGTGGTATTTGTGTTTATAGTTGTCCGGGTCTTGCCATTAAAGTAGTACAAACAGATGGAATAAACGCCAAATTTAAAATTCCATATGAATTTATACCTTATCCTGTAAAAAATGAAATATGGAATGCTATTAATCATGAAGGAAAAATTATTGGGAAAGCGCAAATTATTAATATCACTCTTGGACATAAGCAAAATAAAACAGCTTTAGTTGAGGTTATTGTTGATGATTCATTAATTTATGATTTTGCTACAATAAGGAGATAACTATATGGAAAAAAAAGATATTATCATCTGTCGTTGTGAGGATGTTACTTTAAAACAGATTCATGATTTGCTTAATAAAGGATATACCGACATTGAGGAATTAAAAAGATTACTAAGAATAGGAATGGGGCCTTGCCAAGGGAATAATTGTATGCAGCTTCTTCATAGGGAAGTGGCAAAATTTACTAATAAAAAACTTGAAGAAATTAAAACGGCGAAAATCAGGCCACTAACAATGGGAATTCCTCTTGAAAAGATTAAGGAGAGTTTAGATGATGAAAGCTGATTATGTAATTATTGGTGCGGGAATCAGTGGTTGTAGTATTGCTTATAATCTTGCTCTGAAAAATCAAAAAAATATTATTGTAATTGATAAAGGGTATCTAACTGGTGGAGCTACTGGCAGATGCGGAGCTGGAATTAGACAACAATGGGGAACTAAAATGAATTGTTTGCTTGCTAAAGCAAGTATTGAGTTCTTTGAACATGCAAAAGAAAGACTAGGTTATGAAGGTGATCCTGAGTTTAAGCAAAAAGGATATTTAATTTTAGCAGTTAATAAAGAAGAAGATAAAGATTTTACAAAAAATGTAAAATTACAAAATGCACTTGGGATTCCATCAGTAAAACTAAATAAAGAAGAAGCAAAGAAAATTGTTCCGCATTTAAATCTTGATTCATTTATTAGTGCTACTTATTGTGAGACTGATGGGCATTTAAATCCTTTTACGATTACTGATGCTTACTATCAAGCAGCAAAAAGAATGGGAGTAAAATTTTATTTTCATGAAGAAGTTTTAGATATTATTGTAAATGATGGAATTATTGAAAAGGTGATAACTGATAAAAAAGAAATATTTACTAACAATGTTATTAATGCTGCAGGAGGGCATGCAAATGTGATTGCCGAAAAAGTTGGAATCAATGCTTTTGTGTATCCAGAAAGACATGAAATATTAGTAACGGAGCCAATTGAAGATATGCAAGGTCCGATGGTTATGTCTTTTGGTAAAAATATTTATTGTCAGCAAGTACCTCATGGGAGTTTCTTAATAGGAAGAACAACTCCTAATGAACCACCAGGAATTAATATTGAGTCTAGTTGGCAGTTTTTAGATGAAATGTCTAAAACTGTTTGTGAAATTTTACCTTTAATTGGAAAACTCCGAGTAATAAGACAATGGGCTGGACTTTATACTGTTTCTCCAGATAGACAGCCAATAATAAGTAAGACTGATTTAAAAGGTTTTTATTTAGCTTGTGGTTTTAGCGGACATGGATTCATGTTTGCGCCAATGACTGGATTATTACTTTCAGAAATTATTTTAGGTGAAAAGTTAACAATTGATATAAGAGAACTTAGTATTGAACGGTTTAAAAAACAAAATACATTTGTTTATGAAAAATCAGTAGTATAAAAGGAGAAGAAAATGGCAATTTATCCATATAAAACAGAAGAATTAACAAATTTTAAATGTGAAGAAAATAGAAAAAAATACCTTGAAGGTATTAATGTTGTAAAAAAATATTTAGGAAGAACGTATCCTTTAATAATTGACGGTAAAGAAATTGAAACGAAGAAGATTATTAAGTCTACAAATCCTGCAGATTTTAATGAGATTGTTGGTTATATCCACCAAGCAAGCATTAATGAAGCTGAAGATGCAATGCAAGTTGCTTTGAAAAGATTTAAGACTTGGAGTGTAAGTGATCCTAAAATGAGAGCTGATGTTTTATTTAAAGCAGCAGCTATCTTTAGAAGAAGAAAATTTGAATTAAATGCTTTGTTAACAATAGAAGCTGGTAAACCATGGGCTGAGGCTGATGGAGATGTGGCAGAAGCAATTGATTTTTTAGAATATTATGGCAGACAAATTTTAGATTTACAAAGAATTGATGATAAAATATTAAGTAGAGATGATTTAGAAAGAAATGAATATCGGTATATACCACTTGGAGTTGGAGCAATAATTACTCCTTGGAATTTTCCACTTGCTATTTTAACTGGAATGACCTCAGCAGCAATTGTGTCAGGAAATACTGTTTTATTAAAACCATCTTCTAACACACAAGTTATTGCTTATAAATATGTTGAAATAATGAAAGAGGCAGGACTTCCTGATGGAGTTTTAAACTTTATTCCTGGTAAAGGATCTGAAGTTGGAGATTATATTGTTAATCATCCTAAAACAAGATTTATTTCTTTTACAGGTTCTAAAGAAGTTGGTGTTTCTATTTATGAAAAAGCAGCAAAGGTGCAAAAGGGTCAAATTTGGTTAAAGAGAGTTATTGCTGAAATGGGAGGAAAAGATGCAATGATTATTGATGAAGGCGTTGATAGTGATTTTGCAGCTGAGGAAATTGTAAAAGCAGCCTTTGGTTTTAGTGGACAAAAATGTAGTGCGTGTTCAAGAGTAATAATTCATGAAGCCATTTATGATGAATTAATGGAAAAGATTATTGAAAAAACAGAGAGAATTGATATGGGAGATCCACTAGAATATAATAATCAGATGGGGCCTGTTATTGATAGAGATGCGTATAATAAAATATCTGAATATATTAAGATAGGAAAAAGTGAAGGGAAAATAGTTGCTGGTGGTTTATCTGATGATATTAGAGGATATTTTATTACTCCAACTGTTATTAAAGATCTTTCACCTAAATCTAGAATAATGAATGAAGAAATCTTCGGTCCTGTTCTAGCTTGTTGTAAGGTTGATAACTTTGATGAAGCGTTACAAGTTGCTAATAGTACTGAATATGGTTTAACTGGTGGCGTAATTTCTTTAAGTAGAGAAAATTTAGAAAAAGCAAAAAAAGAATTTCATGTTGGTAATATGTATTTAAATAGAAAATGTACTGGAGCTATTGTTGGATACCAACCTTTTGGCGGTTTCAATATGAGTGGAACAGATTCAAAAGCGGGGGGACCAGATTATTTAGTTTTACATATGCAAGGTCAAAGTATTTCAGAAAACTTTTAAAAGGGCATAGCCCTTTTTTATAGTTTGCATTGTATAAATAAACTAAAAGTGCTATAATAAGCATGGATTATCTAGGAGGACTTTAAATGGCAAAAATTGCAATAGTATCTGATGTTAATGCGGGTTTAGATTATTTAGGATATGATCCTAAAATCCCTGTTTTGCGTTCAGTAATAAATTTTGGCGAAGAACATCTTGTTGATGGTATAGATATCAAAGCGGAAGAGTTTTATGAAAGACTTTCAAAAATTACTTCTTCAAAAGATATTCCTTCAACATCAGCTCCGACTGTCGGTGAAACTATGGAATTGGTTGAAAAACTTATTACAGAAGGTTATACTGATATAATTATGTATGCTATTTCTTATCAGTTAAGTTCGATAGGATCTACATTTGAGAGTATGAAACAAGAATATGGAGATAAAGTTAATATTCATGTTGTTAATACAAAAGTGGCTGCTTACTTACAAGGATATTTAGCTGTAGAAGCTAAAAGAATGGTTGAAGATGGAAAATCTGTAGAAGAGATTTTAGCTTATTCAGATTCTCTTATTAAAAGTTGTAAAGCTTATTTTGTAGTTGATGATCTTTCATATTTAGTTAAAAACGGAAGATTAAGTGGTATGAGTGGATTTCTGGGTGGGTTATTAAAAATCAAACCAGTGTTACACATAACTGAAGATGGCAAAATTGTTCCAAAGGAAAAAGTTAAAACACATAGGAAAGCTGTTGAAAGAGCAATTTTTCTTGTTGAAGAGGAAATTAAAAAAGCAAAAAAAGTAAAACTTTTTGTTTTTCATACTTTAAGAGAAGATGATGCAAAAGAAATTCTTAAGTATTTTAAGGATAAATATAGTGATATAGCAGATTGCGAATTACATATGGTAACACCTGCGGTTGGTGCTCATATTGGAACAAAAATACTTGGGATAGGTTATTTTATATTAAATAAATAAGAAAAGTCGAAGGAGGATATATAATATGGCTTTAGTAAATATGGTTGATATGCTTAACAAAGCAAAGGAAGAAAAATATGGTGTTGGTCAATTCAATATAAATAATTTGGAATGGACTAAGACTATTTTGAAAGTAGCGGAGGATTTAAAATCTCCAGTAATTTTAGGGGTTTCTGAAGGAGCTGCTAAATATATGGGAGGCTTTAACACTGTTGTGGGTATGGTTAAAGGAATGATGAAGGATTTGAAGATTACAATTGATGTTGCACTTCATTTAGATCATGGTACTACTTTTGAAAGTTGTAAAGCTTGTATTGATGCTGGTTTTACATCAGTAATGATCGATGGATCTCATCATCCAATTGATGAAAATATTAGATTAACAAAAGAAGTTGTTGATTATGCACATCCAAAAGGGATTTCAGTTGAAGCTGAAGTTGGAACTGTTGGTGGAACTGAAGATGGAATTACTGCTGGAATCAATTATGCTGATAAAGATGAATGTGTTAGATTAGTCAAAGAAACGAAAGTAGATTGTCTTGCACCTGCACTAGGAAGTGTTCATGGAATTTACCAAGGAGAACCAAAACTAGGTTTTGATGAAATGCTTGAAATTAAAGAAGCTACTAATAAACCTTTAGTTCTTCATGGTGGAACAGGAATTCCTGATGAGCAAATTAAAAAAGCAATTGAAAGAGGGACAACTAAAATTAATGTAAATACAGAATGTCAACTTGCGTTTGCTAGAGAATTAAGAGGATTACTTGCTACTAATCATGATGTTTATGACCCAAGAAAGATTTTAGGACCAGCATCTGTTGGAATAAAAATTGCAGTAGAAACAAAGATGAAATTATTTGGTTCTGTTGGAAAGGCTGTAAAATAAAAAATTTAAAAGCACTATTGACAAATAGTGCTTCTTTTTTATAAAAAATGATATGATAAAAATAATATTAGAAAATAATAAAGAAATAGAGATAGAATTAATGGAACAATATGCTCCTAATACTGTTAATAACTTTTTGAAATTGGTCAGAGAGAATTATTTTGATAATTTAATTTTTCACAGAATTATTTCAGGATTTATGGCTCAAGGGGGAGGATATTATCTTGAGGGAGAAAAAGTTCTTCCAAAAAAAGATGTAGCCCCTATTAAGGGTGAATTTTTAAGTAATGGATTTAGTAATGAATTAAAGCATACTCCAGGAGTTATTTCAATGGCTCGAACAAATGATAAGAATAGTGCCAGTAGTCAATTCTTTATTTGCACAGCAAATTGTCCTCATTTGGATGGAAATTACGCTGCTTTTGGAAAGGTTATTAATCAAAGTAGTATGGATAACTTAATGGAATTAGATAGTGTTGAAACAATATTTCACAGTGAAGGATTGCAAGACTTCCCTTATCCCTTTATTAAAATCAAAACAATAAAGGAAGTATAGTTTAATAAGAGGCTTCATAATGAACAAAAAAGAAACAATGATAAATATTGAAACATTAAATGATAATTTTGAAAAAGATAATATTTTAAAGATTAAAGGAAATAAATATTTATTTAGAGGTAGAAACCTTTCTAAAAAAGAATGGTTTTTAGAGACAAATACATTTAGTTCTTTTTCTAAGGAAAAAATTAGATCTAGATATATTGATAATATTCATCCAGTTTATCAAAAGATGATATTTATGGAAAATGTCAACTATTCTACAATGATAGCGCTTATTTTTCCAGCTATTTTCTTTTCTTTTGTTTCCTTTTTAATTATATTATTTCTATCTTTAATAAATAAATTTAATTTTAGTTATTCAGAGATTATCAATTTGAAATATTATTTTGTTTTTTTATTACTTTTATTAGTTGGATTTAGTTTTGTGCTTTTTTTCAAATATTTACTTGGCTATAAAATGTATGTATCTAAAAAACATGGGCGAATAAGTTTTAATCATTTGAATAAAGAAAAACACCAAGGAATGATAAATTGTTTTGATGAATATATCAACAATTATAAAAATGATGTCTTTTTAACAAAAGAAGGAAATATAGGAATTAGATATATAACTATGTTTGATTTATTTGATTAT
Source organism: Acholeplasmataceae bacterium (assembly GCA_012841765.1). The sequence continues at coordinate 7,678 of DUUA01000171.1, read as the reverse complement.
TATCAAATGTTAGCAAATAAAAGAGTCATGAAATATTTGCTTAATAAACCGATTAAATCTTATAAAGGGGTATTAAATAAAATTAATACTCATCTAGAGGATTATAAAGAAGGAAAGTATTTTAGGCTTGCTATTGTTAATAATGAAAATATAATGATTGGATCTATTGGCGTTTCTAAACTAGGATTAACAAATGAACAATGTGAAATAGTTTATGGTTTAAGTGAAAAGTATTGGTATCAGGGTTATACAGTCCAAGCCGTTAAGGCATTTATATCTTTTTTATTAGAAAAAGGATATAAAAAAATTATAGCAACACATGTAGATAAAAATGTGAACTCTGGTAAAGTGTTACTAAAAAGTGGATTTATATTAAAAAAAGATTTAAATAGAATTATGAGATATAAGAATAAAAATTATAATCTTATTGGATATGAGTATAAGGAGTAAGAATGAAAAAATTATTTGGGATAGTTTTCTTGTTATTAGTTAGTTTTTTATTAGTAGGCTGTGGTGGTTCTGGAGTAAAAAATCTAAAAGGAGAACAACTTTTTAAACAAGAAGGTAAATATTTGGTTTTTATACATAAAGAGGAATGTGCTGGTTGTGATGAAGCAATGCAAATTGCTATTCAATATAATAGTTTGTTGAAGGAAGATAAGTTTAAAGATAAAAGAAAAGTTTATGGATTTGATGTTACTAAAGGTGATGAAGCAGGAGTTTACAGATTATATAAAGGCGAAGGGGGTCAAGGGACCGATGGAGCGTTTTATGTTGATGATGTTACTGAATGGAAAGATTTGTACATTGGATCTACTCCAGCTTTGATTTCTGTTAATAATACAGGAGATACAGTTTTAGTTAGATATGTAGCGCAAGGTGCTGAAGCAATAACTAGTGCTTTTACTTCATATTTAGAATAGTTATTTACTAATTAAATATTATAATGATTGTAACTAGATTATATTAAATAATAATCTAGTTTCTTTTATTTTTTGGAATAAATATTACTTAACAAAAAAAGAGCTTTGTGATATAATAGAGCAAGTAATAAAGTAATAACTAAACATTTTTAGAAAGGAGATAATATAAGGTATCTTATATTAAAACTAAATGAAAAATTTAAAATTTATATTTATAATAACATTAGCTCTGATTATGGGCGGCTGTGCAAAAAAAGGAACTACGGATATTTTCCGTTTTGAAAATCATCAAGTTAGTGTAGAGGTTGGCGAGACAAAGCCACTTTTAGTAACTGGTAATTTTGAAAAAGGTGATTATATTGAATATGAACTAATTGACTCTGAAGAAGGTATCCTTTCTTTTATTGTTGATAGTGAAAGTAAAATTACTGTTTTAGCAATTAAACCTGGGAATGCCACGATTAGAGCATCTATTGCTGAAAGAAATGTTACCGCTACAATCATAGTAGAGGTTATTATGCCAAAGACTTCAGCAATTAAAATAATTGCTCCAGATAATATTGTTCCGCCGACTGCTGAAAAGCCAAGATATCAAATTGCATTAAGTACATCTGTTAATTTTGATTTTGTCATAATTCCTGAAACTGAAGTAAATAATTCAGTTATTTGGAGTGTTGAAGATGCTAATCATAAAAAAATAGTTTCAGATAAAGTTTTAATTGATGATAGTGGAAATTTTATGTCTATAGTTGGTGGAGATATGTATATAGTAGCTACTTCGCTAGATGGTAAAACAAATGCAAAATTAGCTATTCATGTTGAATATAAAGAAATTGAAAGTATGATTGTTGAAGTTGAAGAAAACAATTCGGAAGCTGCAACGGTAGATATTAAAAATGCTTATTTAAGAGAATCTATAAAGTTAAAAGCTGCTGTAACTCCTAGTACTGCTAATCCAGATGTCGTGTGGAGTTCTTCTACACCAAACGTTACAGTAGATTCAAAAACTGGTTTGGCTTATTGTAATTCAGTTGGTACAGGTACGGTTACAGCTACGATAACTGCAACATCAGTTGCTAATAGTTCTGTAAAAGGAATAATTACTTTAAACTTTACATATGCACCTGCTGAATCAATAAATCTTTTAAGTGCAGATTTAGTTGCAGTAAAAGCAGGACAAAGTACAAACTTGAACGCAGAGATTAGTCCAGCAAATGCTAATCCAAGTTTAACTTGGAGTATTGTTAGTCAAGATTTAGTTCCAATATTTGATTTAATTACAAATACTGAAATTAAAAATTTAGCTTTATTAAATCAAACAGGTAATTCTGCTAGTTTAAAAACAATTTACCAAGGTGAAGTTGTTGCTAGAGTTTCATCTAATGTTGATTCAACTGTTTATAAAGAAGTTATTGTAAAAATATCTAAAAGACCAGAACCAACAAAAATTTTCATTGTCTCAGATACTGCTGTTTTAAAACAAACTGCTAATTTCTTTGATGATAGTCAAATAAGTACAGTTACTGAATTTAATACAGGCAAGAAGTATTTAGCTTTTGGTAGAGAAATAACTATTACTGCTAAAGTAATACCTCTTGAAGCTTATCAAGAATTGAATTTTATTGTAGCTGATCCAAGTGTAGCTGTTGTAACTAGCATTTCAGAAGCAAATAGTAGCGGAGAAACACAAATCAAGTTAGTTCCTTTAAAACCAGGGGTTACGGATATATTTATAACCCATAAATATGCAAGTTCATATATTGAATTGCAATCAGTTGTTTTATCTTTAACTATATCAGAACAAATTGTTACTCTTGATAAAACATTGCCTTCAGAAACTATTAAGATTGGTGATGCTAATTTTGAATATTATTATAGAGGAAACTTATCAAACTATACGTATGAATTTGAAGAAGCTTATGACATTACTGATTTTTCTTGGAAAGTTACTCCAGGAGAAGGTGGAGTTAGTGAAGGGGCAAAAATTCAAACTGATATTGGTGATTTTAATGATACATTCTTATTTATAGCAGAAACCGGAACATATCATATTGAAGCGATTAATAATAGTAATAATCAAGTATTCTTTAGTACACAAGTTATTGTTAATTAAAGATAATATAATAAGAAGCTGTTTCGGCAGCTTCTTTTTCAACAAAAAAATAATTATATTTAAATTTTATTTAAATATATGTTAAAATATGTGAAAGGTGACAAGTATGTATGATATCATAATAATAGGTGGCGGACATGCAGGGGTTGAAGCAGCCCTTGCTTCCGCAAGATTAAATAATAAAACTCTTCTACTTTCTGGTAATTTTAAGATGATTGCTACTATGGCTTGTAATCCGTCTATGGGAGGACCAGCTAAAGGAGTTGTTGTCCGTGAGATTGATGCCTTAGGAGGAGAGATGGCGAAAGCCATTGACAAAAAACTTATACAAGTTAAAATGCTTAATATGAGTAAAGGACCTGCAGTAAGAGCATTACGTGCTCAAGTGGATAAAGTATCTTATCCAGAATATATGCAAAATGTAATTAAAAATCAAGATAATTTAGAATTTATGGAAGCTTATGTTGAAAAGTTAATAACTGAAGAAAATAAGATTATTGGTGTCGAATTAGAAAATGGCGAATTTATTACTGCTAAAGCAGTTATTATTGCTACTGGTGTTTATATGGCATCAAAAATTTTAGTAGGACATAAATTTTGGGAAGAAGGACCAGATCAGCAAAGAACTAGTTTTGGTTTGAGTAAATCATTGAAGAAATTAGGATTTAAAACGATTAGATTAAAAACAGGAACACCACCAAGAATAAAAAAAGATTCTATTTATTATAAAAATTTACAAATTCATCCTGGAGATGATAAACTTTGGAAATTTAGTGAAGAAACAAAAGATAGTGACGTTATAAAATATGAAGAACAAGAACCTTGTTATTTAACTTTTACTACTAGTGAAACTAAAAAAATAATTATGGATAATTTGGATAAATCAAGTATGTATTCTGGACTTGTTGAAGGTGTAGGACCAAGATATTGCCCATCTATTGAAGACAAAGTCGTAAGATTTAATACAAAAGATAGACATCAAGTATTTTTAGAACCTGAGTCTCGTTTTATTGATGAAATTTATATTCAAGGATTATCAACATCTTTTCCTCATGATATTCAAGAAAGGCTAGTTAAGAGCTTGCCGGGTTTAGAAAATGCCGTTATTGCAAAATATGCTTATGCAATAGAATATGATGCAATTGACCCAAGGCAATTAAAAGCATCTTTAGAATCTAAAGATGTAGAAAATTTATTTTTTGCAGGACAAGTTAATGGTACAAGTGGTTACGAAGAAGCAGCATGCCAAGGGTTAATGGCTGCTATAAATGCATCAAATAAAATTAATGGTAAAAATCCATTAATATTAAGAAGAGATGAAGCATATATTGGTGTTTTGATTGATGATTTAATTACTAAAGGAATTAAAGATCCATATCGTTTATTAACATCAAGGGCGGAATTTAGATTATTATTAAGACATGATAATTCAGAAGAAAGATTAATAGGGTATGGTTTTCAAAGTGGTTTAATATCTAAAGATAGATATGATAGATATCTTATGAAAGAAAATGATATTAAAACGCTAATTGATTTAGTTGATGAAGTATTTGTTACTGCAAAACCAGAGATTAATGAGTATCTAACAAAGCAAGGGAAATCAGTTATTAATGTAAAAATAACAGGAAAAGAATTTTTAAGAAGACCGGATACAGACTTTTTTGATTTAATGAATATCCTAGGAATTAATTTTGATTATTCAGAAGATATTTTTGAAAAAGCATTAATTCAGATTAAGTATGCTGGTTATATCGAAAAAGAATATAAAGAAGCTAATAAGCTAAAAGCATTAGAGGGAAAAATAATCCCTAAAGGGATTAATTATGATAGTATTGTAAATCTTGCAAGTGAAGCAAGAGAAAAATTAAAGGAAGTGCGTCCAGAAAACATCTCGCAAGCAACAAGAATTAGCGGCGTAAACCCAAGTGATATCTCGATATTATTAGTTTATTTGGAGGCAAAAAGATTTGAATAATTATTTAATAAAATATGATTTATCATCATTTCAATTAAAACAATTTGAAATGTATTATGAGTTATTAGTAAGTGAAAACAAAAAATATAATTTAACAAGTATTATTGATAAAAAAGAAGTCTATATTAAACATTTTTCTGATTCTTTAGAAATTATCAATGTTATTGATTTTACACAAATAGCTACTTTATGTGATATTGGTAGTGGAGCGGGGTTTCCAGGAATTCCTTTAAAAATAAAATATCCAGAGCTAAAGTTATTTATTGTTGAAGCAAACGGGAAAAAAGCTTTGTTCTTGAAAATGGTAGTTGATTTATTAGAATTAAAGGATGTTTATATATTAAATGAAAGAAGCGAGGAACTAGATTTTAAATATCGTGATTATTTTGATTTAGTTGTTGCTAGAGCAGTATCAAATCTCCAAATATTAATGGAGATATGTCTTCCTTATGTTAAGGTAGAAGGTAATTTCATTGCTATGAAGAGCAGTAATTATGAAGATGAAATAGAAAAATCTCAAAAAGGATTAAAAAAATTAAAGAGTTCTATTTTTGCTATTAAGTTATATACTTTAGATGAAGAAATGGGCGACAGGGCGTTAATAATAATTAGTAAAAATGAAAAAACGAGTATTGATTATCCGCGAAGATATGCAGTAATTAAAAAAAGTCCATTAAAGTAGGTAGATATTATGGAAAGAATAATTTCAATAGCAAGTCAAAAAGGTGGTGTTGGTAAAACAACAACTGCTATTAACTTAAGTGCAGCAATAGCTAGAAATAATTTTAAGGTTTTATTAATTGATTTAGATAAAAAAGCTAATTCAGCATTAGGATTAGGCATAACGCGAGAAGATATTAATAAATCATCAGCAAATTTATTTTTAGATGATAGTATTGAATCTTGTATTTATAAAACTAATAATGATAATTTAGATATCATTCCAGGTTCTTTAACACTGAATGTAATTGAGAAAAATATGATATGTGACGAACAAAATATTTGTGTCCTTTATAATAAATTAATAAAGCTAGATTATGATTATATTATTATTGATTGTCCCCCTAGTTTAAATTTACTAGTTGATGCAGCATTGTATGCAAGTGATTCTGTAATCATTCCAACTGAATGTGAGTACTTTTCATATGATGATTTAATTTCTATGATACAAAAAATTAATGAAATACAAAAAATAAAAAAGAAGTCTAAAAAGACTTTAATAGTAGAAGGTATTTTATTAACTAAATTTGATAATAGAAATATTTTCTCATATAAGATTGCTGAAAAAGTTAGAGAGATGTTTCCTGAAAAAACATTTAAAACAGTTATAAATAGATCAAGTCATTTACAAGAAGCACAATATTATGGTAAAGATGTTATAAGTTTTGCTTATAACTCAAGAGGAAGTAGAGAGTATCGTAAGCTGGCGCTTGAATTATTAGAACTTAAATGATGTTTAATTTTTTAATAAATATAAGAATCACAGAAAGGAGAGTGTATTAACTATAAATAGTTTTTACACAAAAAGAGACTTTTATGAATAATTTATTGTTTTTAACAATATGGCAAACCATTGGGGATTTTTTTAAAGAAAAAATCAGTTCATTAATATCAAGTGGTATTATTATATTAATAATAGTTGTTGTTTTGCTGATAAATAGATGGGTACTTGGCAAGTATGGCAAAGCTAAAAATTTACAACAAAGGAAGAAAGCAACAATTGCAAGATTATTAAGAAGTATTAACAAAGTAATCATAGTTTTTATTGGAGTTGTTATTGTTCTTCAACAATGGGGTATTGATTTAGGACCAATTATAGCTGGTGCAGGAATTATTGGACTTGCTGTTGGTTTTGGAGCGCAAACATTAGTGAAAGATTTGATTGGTGGAATATCTATGGTTTTTGATGATCAGTTTGATGTTGGTGATGTTGTTGATATTAAAGGTTTTAAAGGAAGAGTCATTGAAGTTGGCATCCGTTCAACAAGAGTTATTAATTGGAAAGGTGATGTGTCTGTTTTCTCTAATGGTACAATACAACAATCAATTAATTATTCTAAAAACCCTTCAACTGCAGTTGTTGAAGTTGGCGTGGCATATGAAGAAACTATTAGTGAAGTTATAGCATTACTTGATGATAGATTAAGAAACATGAAAGATGAGTTTCCACAAATTATCGAAGGCCCAAATGTAATGGGAGTTATTTCACTTGGAGCAAGTGGAGTAATTATCAGAATCACTTCAAAAACATTACCTGAAGAACATTACGCTGTTGAAAGAGCAATTACTAAATTTGTGAAAGAAGTATTTGATGAAAATGGTATTGAAATACCATATGATCATTTAGTAATAGTAGATGGAAAAGCAAATAAAAAATTACCAACTGAATGATGTTTTAGAGTTTAGAAAATTACATCCTTGTGGTGGTAAAAACTGGAAGGTTATTAGAACTGGTGTAGATTACAAATTAGAATGTACTACATGTAAAAGAGTTATAATTGTCCCAAGAGTTGATTTAAGAAAAATAGTAAAAAATAAATAGAAATATAAAAAAAGGAATAGTGATTTCACTATTCCTTTTAATTAATAAATTACTTTAATAATAAAATTATACAAAATATGTATGTTTAATGCGCCATTGCTTTAATTTAATTATTAACCAAAATG
>DUUA01000170.1 GCA_012841765.1 Acholeplasmataceae bacterium | reverse complement strand
ATTATTAATGCAATAACCAATATAATGTTATATGTTCATAACTAAACAGATTATTGATTATTGTTGAGGAGGAATTATGGACAGAAGGATTGGAAAAACAAAAAAATTACTTAAAAAGACATTAACTACATTAATGGAAGAAAAAGAATTAAGAAAAATTACTGTTAAGGAAATAACAGAAAGAGCAAATATTAATAGAGGAACTTTTTATCTCCATTATCAAGATATTTATGATATGGTCGAAAAATTAGGAGATGAGATTATTACAAAAGTAATGAAGATTATTGATAAGAGTAATCCAATTGGAATGAATTTTCTTTTTCTACCAGTATTAATAAAAATAATAGAATATTTTTATGAAGATAATAAATTTATTAGCGCTTTAATATCTTCAAATGGAGATCCTAATTTTATTACTAAAATTACTAATATTATGATTGAATATACAATGGAGACTTATAAAAAAGAGTTCGTGGGACATAGCGAAAATTATATTAAAGTAGTTACGACTTTTGTTGTTTCTGGAGGAATTGGTGTTTTTACTGATTGGTTTAAAGATGGGTGTAAGATCCCAATAAACGAAGTAATTGGTCCATGTGAAGTTATTATTGCAAAAGGTATGAATAGTATTTAAAAATACTAATATGGTAAATGAAAAAAAGGAGAAAGTAATGAAATATAAATTACTTAATTTAATTCTAATTTTTCTTATTTTAAGTCTATTATTAACAGGGTGCGAATATGGTCAAATAGAAGATACGAATGGAGAAGAAGATTATTCGATTCAAACAATTTTAGATGATAAAATTAAAGAAGGTCCTAATACTAGGTATGTTATAAACTCAAAATGGTCTACTAAAGATAATGTTACTACAATGAAAATTTAAAAATTTTCAGGGATATTTTTATTAAGAACAACTCATGTTACTAATAAAACTTTAACGTATGAGATTGACTCTATTGTTGAAAAAGGAAATTTTAAGATTGTTATTGTTAAAAATAATGAAGAGATTATAAATGTATTAATTAATAGTACTGAGTTAGTTACTATTAATGATGCTGAAGGAAAATATCAAATAAAAGCTGTTGGTGAAAGCGCAAAATTTAAAATGAGTTTTGAAATATGTATTGAGTAAAATTTAAAATAATAATTTTAAGCCAGAAAAAGTAATTTTGTTTCATAAAATGGTACATTTGTCATTGCCTAAATTATAAAATATGATATACTCAATATAGAAAAAGGAGATATTTGATGAAGAAATTTTTTAATTTTTCGCTTGTTTTAATGATTGCACTTTTAGGAATTCTTTTAAGTGGATGTAAAAAAGAAGTAAAGTACACTGTGATTTTCGAAAATACAAATTTAGAGAATGTACTCGTTGAAAAAGGAACTAAACTTGAAAAACCTGGCGATCCTATTAAGGATGGTTATGTTTTTGCTGAATGGTATGAAGAAGCAGACTTTTCTGTTAAATATGATTTTGATAAGATTATAGAAGAAGATACAACAATTTATGCTTTTTATTATTTGAGTTTATCAAAAGCTAATGAATTAGCAGGAACTAATGAAGCTTATACAACAGAAGAGAAATATTATGTTGCTGGTACAGTTGAATCTATTCAAAATACAGACTGGGGTAATATGTTTATTACTGATGGAACGACTACTTTACATGTATATGGTTTTTATAATTCTGATGGAACTGTTTTATATGGTGATTTAGAAGAAAAACCTGTTGTGGGTGACACGGTTGTTTTATATGGTGTTTTAGGTTATAAATTTGAAGGCGAAATTAAAAATGCGTGGATGATGGGCTTTGAAAGAAAAGAAATTAATCCTGATATTAATTTAGACGAATATACTGAAGTTACTATTTCAGAAGCAAGAGAAAAAACAGTTTCAGAAAAACTTATAGTAAATGGAGTGGTTGCTGGGATAAGCAAATCTAGTGGATATAGTCCTAGTGGAATTCATTTAATTGATGCGACTGGTTCAATTTTCATCTATGGTTCTAATGTGGCTGCATCAGTAACAGTAGGCAATAAAATAAGTGTTGCTGGAATTAGAGCAAATTATATATTAGATAAAGAAATAGAAGTTGCTGGTAAGTATGGTTACAAAGGAAGTATTCAACTTGACCAGCCAGAATTAATTTCAAATGATTTTGGAGAAAATGATTTTGAAACTTCTTGGATTGAAGAAATAACCGTAAAAGAACTTATGGAAACATCTGTTGAAAATAATATTACTAATAAAGTTTTTAAAGTTAATGCTTTAGTGACAAAAGATATAAAACCTGGCTATGTTAATTACTATATTGATGATATCGATGGAGTGACAGGCACTTATGTTTATACGATGAATAACGGAGGGGATTTTACTTGGTTAGATCAATATGATGGTAAAATTTGTTCAATGTATTTAACAGTTGTTAATGCAAAAGCAACTGTTGCTAAATTAATCTATAGAGTGGTGCCAATTAAAATAATAAGTGATGAATATACTTATGATATGAATGATACTCCAGAATTTGTTGTTGAATATTATGGTAAAGGTCAGTTTTTATCAACATATGATAATAATCCCGCATTAGAATTAATCACTAGTGTTTCATCTGAATTATTAGGATTTAATAATGCAACATTAAGTTATTCATCAAGTAATACAAATGTAGTATTTTTTGAAGAAATTGGTGGAATAACAATATTTCACACTAAAAATCCAGGGGTAGCTACTATTACTATTACTGGTGAATTTAATGATAAAGAATACTTTGAAGAATTAGAAATTACAGTTAATGTCTCAGATGAGTATGAATATGTTGATGTTTTAACTGCTATTAATACTGACGATGAAACTATTGTTATTGTAAAAGGTATTGTAGGTTCCTCTTTAGTAAATCAATCTGGATTTTATTTAATTGATGATACAGGAGTTATGGCGGTTAAATGTGATGCAAATGAAATGGTTGATTTGAAAATAGGTAACGAGGTTATTGTTCAAGGAAATAGAACTCATTTTAAAGCCAAAGAAGATGTTGCTATTGGTCAAAGTTGTTTACTTGATAGTACAATTTTAGTTAATTATTATGGTAAACATGATTATTCAACTGAATCATTTGATAAAACTGGAAAAACTATTTCTGAATTAAATGAATATGATCCATTAATAGATTATTCTAATAGTGTCTATGTGGTTACTGCTACAGTTCAATTATACGAAGGTGGTTATTCTTCAATGTATCAATTGTTAGACTCAGATGGAACTACTTATATGGGTTTATATTCATCAAGTGCTAGTCAATATTCTTTCCTTGCAGATTTTGTTGGAAAAGAAGTAATTGTTGAACTTGCTTTATGTAATTGGAATAATAAGACTTATTATAGAGGATGTATAATTTCTGTTACAGATGGTGATGTTAAAGTTATTAATAATTTAAATTTTAAATAAGATTACTAAATAAGAAAAGAGCGTTAAGAAATTAACGTTCTTTTTTATAAGTTTTAATGAAGATTTTATAAATATATATT
>DUUA01000169.1 GCA_012841765.1 Acholeplasmataceae bacterium | reverse complement strand
TTTAATAACTATAAAACTATCTTTGAAGTTATATTTATCAAATTCAAATAAACTTATTAATTCATTAGTATAATAAACCAATAACATAATGCTACTAATAATACTAGTGTATTCAAATATAAGTTCTTTCATCTAATTCCTTTCCTTAGAATAATTATTTTATTATTTTTGGGAATAATTCATATTCTAATAATTTATCATTAAAGTCTTTATATCTTCGATACTCTTCAATTACTTTTTTTCTATATTCACTATCATATTTTATTGGTGGATAAGCATTAAAATATTCAAAAGATGATGATGAGATAGCCATATCACCAATAAAGATATCACCCGTTCTTGGACTATATACATATGTATCTATATCTATAAAAGCATCATTACCAAAATAGTATTCTTGTTTAATACCAAACAAATTTGCAAGAGTCCTAAAAATATCAGTTTGTCCACGAGTATAAGATATTGTCCTTGGAGAAATTGTTTTTGATTTATCATAAATAATAAAAGGAATATTTTGCTCAAAACGTCTCTCAGAAATTTTACTTTTTTCACTTTGAGCATAATCTTTTCCATAAACTCCATTAATATCATTTATAAATAATTCTGGATTTTTTTTCATTGTCTCAGAAAATGCAGTTGTTGAACCATGATCACCATAAAAAGCAATAATAGTGTTATCTAAAATATCTAGTTCTTCCATTAAAGAAATCATATTGCCAATTGCATAATCAGTATAGTATAAATGTTTTAAATATCCTAAAGAAAATCCTTTTAGGCTTTTGTAATCATCAGGAAATACTGAATCTATATCTTTATAAAGATTTTCATCTTCCCCATAAGGCAAATGAGTAGACACTGTAATTGGAAAACTAAAGACATTTTTTCCTAAATCATTTTGCTCTTTAATTATATTAGCTGTTGCTTCTAAAAGTTCTGTATCTCCCATCCATAAATGAACAAATTCATCTCTATTAATCAAGCCCATAGCTTCAAGCTCTTCTTCACCGTAATGGTCACTAAACCCATAAACATTTTCATGAATATATTTTCTATTATAAAAAACACCACTATTTGCATGGATTGAAAAACTATAGTACCCTTCATCTTCAAACGATCTAGCAATAGTTGGATATTCAACATTATCATATTCATAAACTGTATATTTAGGTCCACTAGGATATAATCCAGTTAATGTAGCAAACTCAGCATCTGAAGTATTGCCTATCCCAACAGATGTATAGAAATTATTAAAATAAACTGAACTTTCAAGTAGTTTATTTAAATTTGGCGTTACTTCTAAATATTGTTCACCAATTTTTACTTTTAGTCCAATTGCAAAATTATTTAATGATTCAACTTGCATAAGTAACAAATTTTTCCCTTGAGCTAAGCCAAAATTTTCACTTGTATTGCAGTATTCTTGCCCATCAATTAAATTTAATTGACATTCATTTTTATATTTATTTAATTCATTTCTTATCTCTTCCATATATTCATATGTTGGGTTTTTACAATTCAATTCATATGAAACAAATTCCAGCCCTTCATAAACATAAAAATTATAGAGACCAACTGATTCAGTACCATAAAGTGGATTATCATTATCCTCAAACCAAGTTCCTTTATTAACGTTTTGATAATTAAGATAACTTAAATTAGAAAAAATTAATCCAATCATCATTATTATAGTTCCAATGGATAATCTATTGGAAAATGAATAAACTTTTTTCTCTTTAATTATATTCTTCCTATAAAAAATAAAATAGATAATTAAAACTAAGAGAGCTGGAAGCATAAATAATATTTTACCTTTACTTAAAATTAAGGCCATTGAATCAATAACAAATTCAAAAGCAGCTCCTCCGCCTCCTCCTCCAAAAGCTTTCAAATTCCAAAATGAAAACATCATTCCATAAATTGGGATATAATTACTCATCGCATAACAAAAAAATGAAAGGAAAAAAGTCAAAACAATTAAATACTTAACTCTAGATTTTTCTTTTTTAAAAACAATAAAACCAAAACCAACAAAAACACTAATAAAAGCTAAATCTCCTAAAAACGCATTTAGCAACATAAAAAAATCACGTTTATAAGGACTAAGTAAACTATTGAAAATTGCGGTTGTTGATAAAAATGCATTTAATAAATTAAAAAAATAAATAATAATCACAAAAATAATAAATTTGTGATTTTTAAAAAACTTAACCATAAATACCCCTCTATTCTTTGACTAGATAATTTTTATATGTTTTTAGAGATACATAAAATAATATAAAAGCAATAATAATTAATAAAATATTAGTTATAAAATTTTGTAAAAAATAATATAAAAGCAATAAAATAACAGCAAGTAAAATAATAAATCCTATTTTAATATACTCATTAAAATAACTTAATCCAACTATTTCACCATAAGTTGCAATAATAAAAAAACTTAAAGCGACATTAATTAGTAAATTCATATCTAAAAAATAAACATAATCAAATGCATACTGCATTATAAATATAAAAAGTTCATAAAAAATAAAAAAACTGCTTATAAGTAGATATGCAAAAGTGTTATTCATAAATGTTTTTTTTCTTGTTATTCCAAACTTTGTTTGCGAAATCAATTTTCTTTTAATAGTAATAAAAGGAATAATTCCTCCATAAAGAATAATAATTACATACAAATTATGAATACCCGATTCAAAGAAAATTGTTTCCTTTGCAAACACAAAAGAAAATATTGTTGCAATCGCAATTAAAAAAAATAAAGAATAGATTCTTACATAAAAATTTCTAAATATTAATTTCATAAATATCTTTCAACATCCATAAGTTTAATTTTTTTTATCATCATCTTTCTCTTTTTCATTGTCTTAATTTCATTTTTATTATAATTATAATTTGTAACAGAAATATCTTTAGCTTTATTATATAATAAACTATTGACAATTTCTCCACTTACTACGTATATTTCATCATCATTAGTTAAAGTAATAATTTCTCCACCATTTGAAAATATTAAATAAATATCAATTAACTGGGAAGCTATTAATTTATCTTGTAAATCTAAAAAATTAATACTACTAGCTCCTTTATTAGATAGTCCTGAAAAAATAATCTCTCTTTCTTCTTTACTACAATTTGCTACAGTGTTTTTTATAAAATTTATGCCTTTATTAATACTAATCGTTAGTGCATAATTAACAAGGTTCAATCCTCTTTTTGTGAAAATATATCTATCTTTAATTAAGTATTCATTTCTTAATCGCAATTCTTTATTAATTTTTTCAAAAATATTTAAATCTATTTCCATATCAAAATTATCTTTAAAATAATTAGTTAAATGTTCTTTATCTAAAGTAGTAAGATAACATTTACTATAGTCAATTAATAATCGGTTATCAAAATATTCCTCATTATCAAAAACATGATTTCCTCTAAATAAAACTTCTCCTTGAATTTTATTAACGCCTGATATTTTAAGAAAAAAATCATTTATAGCCTTCTTATCATTTGAAATAAGAGCAACAACTTTATTTTCTTCAATATTCATGTTTAATTTATAATAAGTTCTTTCAAACCCTTTTATTGTAACATTTTTTATTTCTAAATTCATAAGCGCCTCTCATAACATTATAACCGAAATACCCAAAATAATAAAGTATTAAAAAAGACTAGAAAATTTTCTAGTCTTTTTTCACAAATTTATACTTATTTTAAAAACTTTCATTAAATAATTCACTTAAGGTAGGATGCGCATGAATTACATCTTTAAATTCCCCTACAGTCATTTTTTTATTAATAACTATAACCATTTCATGAATAAGCGTTGATGCATCATAACCGATAATTGCAGCTCCTGTAATTACATTTTCATGAACTACAAGTTTTACAAAGCCATCAGTTTCATTTGCTGAAAAAGCTTTTCCATTACTTTGATAAACTGATTTGAAAATTTCATAAGGCAATTCATTTTCTTTATAATATTCTTCACTAACACCAACAGTTGCAATTTCAGGAAAACTAAAAATGCAATTTGGCACTAAGTCAAAACGAATATTATCTTCTTTACCCAAAATATGATTTAAAGCCCTTAAACCACTATATTTAGCATAATGGGCTAACATCATTTTTCCAGTTACATCTCCAACGGCATAAATATTAGAATTAGATGTTAAAAAATTATCATCAGTTATAATGCCATTTTTATCATATTTCACATGACAATTATCAAGATTTAAATCTTGATAATTAGCTACTCTACCAATACTTACTAAAACTTTATCATATGCTATTTTAACTTCTTTACCTTTTTCTTCTATATAAACAAATTCATCGTCTTTATATAAAGCTTTTGAGCTTAAATGAAATTTTATCTTTTGTCGTTTTAAATAACTAAATAGTCTTTTACTTAATTCAGGATCAATTGTTGAAACAATTCTATCCATATATTCCACTATTTCTATATCAACACCAAATTGATTAAAAATTGCAGCATATTCAATTCCAATAACACCACCACCAATAATGACTATTTTTTTTGGCAAAGTTTCCATATGTAACATATCATCACTACTTAAAGCATCTGCAAATTTTGCTAATTGGCGATCTTTAGAACCTGTAGCAATAATAAAATTCTTCGCTTGATATTCTTTATCATTTACAAGTATCGTGTTGTCATCTTTAAATTTAGCAAATCCGTTTATAACTTCAATTTCTAATTTATTCATTAAAAATCCAATACCATCTTTTAATGTTTCCACAACTTTATCTTTGCGACTTTTAACTTTTGTAAAATCAAATGAATATGCCAAATCTTTTAAACCATAAATTTCTGCATCTTTTAAATCCTTCATTAAAGAAGCATTTTTATGATATGTTTTTGTTGGAATACATCCATAGTTTAAACATGTACCACCAAGTTTACCACCATTAATCAATGCAACATCAAGTCCTTGTTTTTTAGCTTCTAACGCTACTTCATAACCTCCAGGACCGGCACCTATTATAATTAAATCTTTCATTTATAAATCACCATACTTTACTTTTAATTCTCTCACTGCTTTTACTTCATCTAATCTTTTTACTGGGGTATTATGAGGAGCAGAAAACAATAATTCAGGGTTTTGTTCTGCTTCTTTTGCAATTTTAATCATAACATCAATAAAACCATCTAAAGTTTCTTTGGTTTCATTTTCAACAGGTTCGATCATCATTGCTTGATGAAATAAAAGAGGAAAATAAATTGTTGGTGAATGATATCCATAATCTAATAATCTTTTTGCAACATCTAAAGTTGTTGCTTTACCTGAGATTAAACCATCAAATACTACCTCATGCATGCATGTTCTATTAATTGGTAGTTTATAATAATCTTTTAATGATTCTTTAATATAATTTGCATTTAATACAGAATATTTAGCAATCTTATCCATATGATCTTTCCCAACAGTTAAAATGTAGGCATAAGCTTTCAAATAAACTAAAAAATTTCCGTAAAATCCGCTAACTTTACCAATTGACTTTTCACTATTAAATAAATGATACCCATTATCATCTTTAATAACTTGTGGATTTGGTAAATAAGGAATTAAATGTTTACATACTCCTACAGGGCCAGAACCTGGTCCTCCACCACCATGAGGAGTTGAAAATGTTTTATGAAGATTTAAATGAACAATATCAAAACCCATATCAGCAGGTCTAGCAATACCTAGTAAAGCATTTAAATTTGCCCCATCATAATATAAAAGACTTCCATTTTCATGAAGAAGTTTTGAAATTTCTAAAATATCATTTTCATATAATCCTAAAGTATTAGGATTAGTTAACATAATACCAGCTATTTCATCATTTAATAATAATTTTAATTCTTCAATATCAACAGTACCATTGGCATTACTCTTTACAGGCACAACACTAAAACCAACTACTGCACAGCTTGCTGGATTAGTTCCATGAGCTGAATCAGGAATTATTATTTTAGTTCTTTTATAATCTTTTCTTTGCAGATGATATTCTTTCATTACCATTAAGCCAGTTAGCTCACCATGGGCACCAGCAAATGGAGAAAATGAAAATTTATCAAGACCAGTTAATTCGGTTAAATAATTTGATAAATCATAATATACTTTTAAAGCCCCTTGAATAGAAGATTCCGGCTGTAAAGGATGTAAATTTGTAAAATTATAATTTCTAGCAATCTCTTCGTTTATTTTGGGATTATATTTCATAGTGCATGAACCAAGAGGATAAAATCCTGTTTCAACTCCATAATTTTTTTGTGAGATATTAGTATAATGCCTTATTACATCTAGTTCACTTACCTCAGGTAAATTCAAAGATTCATTTTTTAATAATTCAAAAGGTAATTCATAATTTTTTACATTCGACTTAGTTAATGAATAAGCTATTCTTCCTTGTTTAGAGATTTCAAATATTAATTTATCATACATTTTGAACCTCCAAAATAGCAATATAATCATCTATTTCTTGTAATGTTTTAGTTTCTGTAGCACAAAGTAATAATTTATTATCACCAATACTCAAACCATTTAAAATGTTATTTTCTAATAAGTTTTTATTTAGTTTTTCTATATTTCCTAAATACTCTAAGACAAATTCTTTAAAAAAGGGTTGATTATTTGTTTTTTTAAACTTTTTAGTTTGCAATAACTTTTCTTCAAAATAATGAGCATTATTATAAGCTCTTTTTGCAATTTCTTTCATCCCTTGTTTTCCAACTAAAGATAAATAAATCGTAATATATAAAGCCATCAATGATTGATTAGAGCAAATATTAGAAGTTGCCTTTTCTCTTCTAATATGTTGTTCTCTAGCTTGCAATGTTAACACAAAACCTCTTTTTCCATCTTTATCAATAGTAGCACCACAAATTCTTCCGGGCATTTTTCTAAGTAATGATTTTGTTGAAGCTAAATAACCTACTGTAGGTCCACCAAAAGATTTGGGAATTCCTAAAGTTTGAGCATTACCACAGGCAATATCAGCTCCCCATTCTTTTTGATTTTTAAATAAACCTAAGCTTGAAGGATCGGAATTAATTATAAATAACGATTTGTTATTATGTAATGATTCGCTTATATCTTCATAGTTTTCTAAAACACCATAATAATTTGGTGTTTGACTAATAAAACAAGCTGTGTCATCATCTAAAAGTGCTAAAACTTTTTCTTTATCAAAAGTTAAATCTTTCTCTTCAACAATTATTATTTCAATTTCTCGATATTTTGCATATGTTTTAATAACATCAATTGTGTTTATATCAACAGTACTACTTAATAATACCTTTGTTCTCTTAGTTTGGCTTACTGCCATAAACATAGCCTCAGCCGTTGCTGTTGAACCATCATACATTGAAGCATTACTAACATCCATTCCAGTTAGTTCACAAATCATTGATTGATATTCAAAAATATATTGTAAGGTTCCTTGAGCGATTTCTGGTTGATATGGTGTATATGAAGTTAAAAACTCCTGTCTAGATGTTAAAGCAGAAATTGCTGAAA
This sequence comes from Acholeplasmataceae bacterium, assembly GCA_012841765.1. Next base: position 19,108 of record DUUA01000169.1, on the reverse strand, counting down.
ACTGCAAAGTATCATATGTACCAGCACCTAAAAAAGAATTAAATTGCTTATTTTCTTTACCTATATCTTCTAGATATTTCCTTAATTCTTCTTCTGACATCGATTCAGGCAAATTAAGCTTTTTGTTAATTCTTACTTTAGGATTAATATCCTTAAATAACTCATCAATATCCTTTATACCGATAACCTTTTTCATTTCTGAAATATCAGAATCGGTTTGTGGGAAATATTTATGCATTATTTTGTCTCCGCTTCATATTCTTCGGCAGTTAAAAGATCATCAAGTTCTGATAAATCTGTAATTTTAATTTTTAAAATCCAGTTATCAAAAGCAGATTCATTTAAAAGTTCCGGATTATCTAATAACTTTTCATTAACTTCCATTATTTCTCCACCAACTGGTAAATATAAATCAGAAGCAGCTTTTACAGATTCTAAAACTCCAAATTCTTCGCCTTTACCTATTACATCTCCAACTTCTGGGGCATCAAGAAAAACAATATTTCCTAATGAATCTTGTGCATAATCAGAAATTCCAACAATTCCCATATTTCCTTCAACTTTAATCCATTCATGGCTTGATGCATACTTTAAACCTTTTAAAACTTTAATCATAACATTCTCTCCTTATTTCTTATATTTTATTTCTGTAAATCTTTTGTTTCTTATTTTAGCTTGTACAAATTTATTGTGTATTAACACTTCAACAATTCCATCTTTTTCGTAATATGCATTATCTATTAATGCAACTGCATAACTATTTTTAGTATTTGGAATCATATAACCTGTGGTAACATAACCAATTTCCTGATTATCTTTAAATACCTTATATCCATTTCGAGGAATTCCTCTACCAATTAATTCCAAACCAATAGTTCTTCTTTTTAATTTTGATTTTTTCAATTCTAATAAAGTGTCTTTTCCAAAAAAATCTTTTTCAAAAGCAAGAGCAAAACTCAACCCTGCTTCTAAAGGATTAATTAACTCACTTGTTTCGTGACCATAAAGTGGAAGCCCTGCTTCAAATCTCAGTGTATCTCTTGCCCCAAGACCACATAAAGTGATACCATCATCGGCAATTTTTTTGAATAATTCTAAAATATCCTCATTACTCCCATAAATTTCAAAACCATCTTCACCAGTATAGCCACTTCTTGATATTAAAAACTTTTTATTCAAAACTTTCATTTCCAAAATATCATACATTATCATCTTATTTAATGCTGTTTTTGTATATTTTTGCAAGTAATTCTCAGCATCAGGTCCCTGTAATGCTAACTGGGAAACTTTCTCAGTTATATTACTTACTTTACAAGCAAATTCCTTGCCATGATATTTATCTATAATATATTTATAATCTTTAATTGTGTTCGAAGCATTCACAACTAATAATATTTTTTCATTATTGTATTTATATACCATTAGATCATCGACAATTCCACCATCTGGATACAAAATAAGCGCATAAATCATTCGCATATCACCAATTTTTCTAATGTTCGAAGTAACAAGATAATCAACAAAATCAAGAGCTTCCTTTCCTTCAATCAAGATTTCGCCCATATGAGAACAATCAAAAACTCCTAAATTAGTGCGAACTGCTTCATGTTCAAAAGGGATGCCTTGATATTTAATAGGCATTAAATATCCTCCAAATTCAACAATACTTCCGCCTCTTTTTACATGTTCTTCATAAAGTATTGTCTTTTTCATAATACCTCCTATTTACTGTTTATCTAATTGTATTTTAACATTTTTATATTCCTTCTTCAAGATTAAAGAATTAAAAAAGAAATTAGTTAAACTAATTTCCTTTTCTTATTTATTTAGTTGGATATGTTTGGTAAATAGCTTGCAATAAATCTCCTGTTTGATCTTGATTATAATCCCAAAACATTATTCCACCAAGTCCATTATTCATAGCATACTGTGTTTTTTCAACCATTGCATTAACAGAATCATAAGTAATAAAAATTCCATTAATATTATCATAATAATAATTAGCATGAGCTATTTCATCTCTTCTTATATATTGTGGATTTATCTTTAAATATTCGTCCCTAATAGTGTGATAATTAATTGTTTTCCCTTGATTATCAGCACCAGTAACACTAACACCTAATCCACTTCCAGTAGTAAAGACATTTCTATAAATTTTACCATAAAAGGCAGAACCAACAATCATTTTTTCTTTAGGAAATCCTAAACTTGCAAATTCCCTAACTGTTTTATCAACAGATAAATCTAAATAAGTATTATTGCTTCCTGAATATAATACACTATTATGACTTGTTCTTTCTTTCCAACCAAGATCATAATTCATCAAGTGTAAATAGTCCATATATGGCCCTATTTTATTATATTCAAAATTTGAAGTTAAATTTGAATTTGGAACAGCTGCAGAAATAATTAAATCTGGGTTAACTGCATCAAATGCTGTTCTTAAGTCTTTAACTAACAATGTAAAATATGGTGCATGATTTGGAGCTGGAATTTCCCAATCTAAATCAATGCCATCAAAACCATAAAGTTCAATAGCATCAACTACAGATTGAACAAATGTTGCTCTTGTAACGCTATCAAGAGCCATCTCTTCAAATACAGTTGTATTAAACCAAGACCCTCCTTGAACACAAACAACTACTCTTATGCCTCTTTCTCTTAATTTCAATAATTCAAAAAATACATTTTGTCCAGTAATAATTAATTTATGACTTGCACTAATTGTTCCTGCAGCAAAATTAATAACATCAATTTTCTTTATATCATCTTCTTTAAATCCATTGAAATTATAAGGTGGCAAATATGCAAATGTTAAATTATTTTCTGGTAATGGTGCCATATTAAACCCCTTTACTATTATTTCTCTACTTACAGTTACACTCTCTTCTGATGACCAAACTGTTAAAACTAAAGTAACAACAGTATCACTTGTTCTTTTGTTTACTTTTCCAGTGGACGTAATAATTCCTGGATAATTTGATTCCCAGTTAACCCAAACGCTTTTAACTGAAGTACCTAATATCAAATCTAAATCCTCTTCTGCTTCATTAGGTAAATTATTAGCAAATTCCTCAATTCTAAGTACTTCTAAATGTCTAAGTTCAATTTGATATTGTAAATGTTCTTCCCATACTTCATCTTGTTCCTCTGGAGTAAGTGAAAGAAATTCATCATCTGTCATATCTTCATATCGTTTATAATTAACTGTAATATCAAAATACTGTTTAGAATCGCCTATTTCAATTACAATAGTAGCTTCGCCTTTAGCTAAAGCTTGTAAATATAAACCGTCAACTTGTAAAACATTAGAATTTGTTGAAGTAACTTTAGCTCCCAAATTAGGCCCTGATAGTATAGTAATTTGATATGAAACTATGTTGCCTACACGAAATTCAGTTTCACCAAAAGAAACTTCAAAATTAACAATTATCGGAACATATGCTAAACGGATGATTATTTCTTCATTGGCAGTAACTGTATAATTTTCTAAATCTTCAATAATCAAACCATCACTCAAAACTTCCCATTTATAATTCTGTTTAGGGAAAATACTTCTCACATACTTAATTACACCATCTTTGTAATTAAATTCTAAATTTTTATCATTTATTAAAGCATTAAGTAAATTTAAATCATTTGATAATACCAAACTTTTTTCATAAATCATCTCAATCTCATTAAATACTTCTACATTAATAACAATAATTTCTTCAACTTTAAATTCTATAACATCATCTTTTTTAATACTAATGTTATCAAGTGTGTCAACTATTACTTCATTTAAATATATTACCCATTTATAATCATTTTCAATAGTTATATCTTTTATTTTTTCAATAACTCCATTATTATATATCAATTTAATATCAGTATCATTTTTCAATAAATCAATAACACTATCAGTATCATTTATATATAATTTTTTAGTAAATTCAACATTATTAATATCATAAACAATTACATTGAAATATTCTTTTTCTAAAGCTGAGATCTTAACCACATCACCGTCAACAACAGTTATTGATTCAATATCAGTAATAATAGTCTCATTTTTCTTTATTTCCCAATATTTATCATCTGTTAAATTAATTCCTAAAACAGAAACAATTATATTGTTTTCTTGAATAAATTTCAAACCAGCAAAAGAAGTTAAAACATCATTTAAAAATGATTGATTATTTAAGTCCACTTTAAAAATAGCATCATCTTGCCCTTTTTGATAAACATTAACAGTGATAGTTGCAATTTTTTCTTGTTTTAAATTAACAACATCGCTATTTTTTAAAACTTTATTTTCTAAATCAGTTATTATTTCATCATTAAGATAAACTGTCCATTTATAACCATCTTTAGCTATAATTCCATTAACTGATAGAATTTCTTCCTCTTCAAAAACTATAGCGATTTCTTTAGTTTTTTCTAATACTTTTAGTAAATTACTATTTTTTTCAAATTCAATTTCCTTTGTTATTAAATTTGATTCATTATAGATATTTACTGTAATCTCACCCTCAATTTTTCCATTGCAAGCTGTTAAAAAAAGCCCTGCAAGTAAAATAAATGCTAGTAATATTTTTTTCATTTGTCCTCCTACCCGATTGATCCTTCCATTTCTAATTTTATTAATTGATTTAATTCAACTGCATATTCCATTGGCAATTCTTTTGCAAAAGGTTCAATAAAGCCCATAACAATCATTTCTGTAGCTTGTTCTTTTGTTAATCCTCGGCTCATTAAATAAAACAGTTGATCTTCACTTATTTTTGAAACTGATGCTTCATGTTCAATTCGTGATTTATTATTTTGTACAAAATTAAATGGTATTGTATCACTTTTAGATATATTATCTAAAATTATAGTGTCACATTCAACAAAGCTTCTAGAATTGTATGCAGTTTTCCCATGTTTAACAGTACCCCGATAATTAACTTGACCACCACCACGACAAATAGATTTACTAATAATGGTACTTGTCGTATTTGGAGCTAAATGTATCATTTTTGCACCAGCATCTTGATATTGCCCTTTACCTGCAAAAGCTATTGAAATACAAGTTCCTTTAGCTCCATTGCCTGCTAAAATACAAGCTGGATATTTCATATTAAGACCAGAGCCAATATTACCATCAATCCATTCCATATGTCCGTTTTCTTCAACAATAGCCCTTTTAGTAACTAAATTAACAATATTGTTTGACCAATTTTGAACAGTTGAATAACGGCAATAACCACCTTTTTTAATAATTATTTCAACAACTGCAGCATGCAGTGAATCATATGAATAAATTGGCGCAGTGCATCCTTCAACATAATTTACAGATGCTTCTTCATCAACAATAATTAATGTTCTTTCAAATTGGCCCATTCTTTCACTATTAATTCTAAAATATGATTGCAATGGTTTTTCTACCTTAACACCTTTTGGAACATAGATAAATGAACCTCCACTCCAAACAGCTGAGTTTAATGCAGAAAACTTATTATCATCAAAAGGAACAACAGTTCCCATATATTCTTTTATAATTTCTGGATACTTTTTCAATGCTGAATCCATATCAGTAAATAATACACCCAAATCGTCTAATTCTTTTAAATTGCTGTGATAAACTGCTTCTGATTCAAACTGAGTTGTTACACCAGCTAAATATGCTTTTTCAGCTTCAGGAATTCCTATTTTTTCGAATGTTTCTTTAATTGAATCTGGTACATCATCCCAAGTTTTAGTTACTTGACCACTTGATTTAATATAATAAGTGTAATCTTGAAAATTAATAAATGATAAATCTGGTCCAAACTCTGGCATGGGATGAATAACAAATTCATCATATGCTTTTTGTCTAAATTTCCTCATCCATTCTGGTTCTTCTTTCTTCTTTGAAATAATATTTACTACTTCTTTATTTAATCCCTTATCAGTTTTAAAAACTTCTTTAGAATCTGTTGAAAACCCAAACTTATAATCACCAACAATTTTTCCAACATCTTTTTTATCTTTTTGTTTACTCATCAAAATCACCACTTAAAACTCTTTCCAAGGCTTTCCATGGAATTGTGGCACATTTAATTCTTGCTGGAAATTTCGAAACTCCCTGAAAAACTAATGCTTCCTCTAATTTATCTATATCTTTAATTTCTTTACCCTGAACAAGATCATAAAATAAATTAATTATTTCATTAGCTTCTTCAACATTTTTACCTGAAAGTAGTTCTGATAAAATAGATGCTGAAGAACAACAAATAGAACAACCTGTTCCAATGTGATTAATATCTTCAACAATTCCATCGACAACTTTAGCTTCTACTGTAATATCATCTCCACAAGATGGATTCTTGATATGTACATGCGGATATCCTTTTAGGCCTTTATGTCTAGGGTTTTTATAATGATCCATAATAATTGTTCTATATAAACTATTTAAATCGCTATTCATTGTTATCACCTTCAAATTTTTTAAAAAAACTAACGGCATTTTTTAAAGCATCAATGAAGGTATCTACATCTTTATAATCATTATAGATATAAAAAGTAGCTCTTAAAGTACCAACACATTTTAGCCATTTTATTATCAATTGAGCACAATGATGTCCTGCTCTCAAATTGACCCCATATTGATCAAAAACTGTTGCGGCATCATGAGGATGTACTCCTTTTACATTAAAAGAAATAATGCCCATATCTGCAGTTTCATTATATATAATAACTTCCTTTATTTCTTTCATTTTTTTAATAGCATAAGTATTTAAACCATTAACATGTTTCTTAATATTATCAAAGCCAATTTCTTCTAAATATTTTATAGCTTCCGAAAAGCCAATAATCTCAGCAATAGCAGGCGTCCCTGATTCTAAACGATATGGTAATTCTTTATAAGTTGAAGAAAATTTATCCACTTCATCAATCATGTCTCCACCATAAAAAAGTGGATCTAAAGTTTTCATCACTTCTTTTTTCCCATATAACACTCCCAACCCTGTAGGGCCTAGCATCTTATGAGCAGAAAAAGCTAAAAAATCACAATTTAATTCTTTAACATCAATTTTTATATGTGGTGCTGCTTGAGCTGCATCAACAATAACTATAGCCCCAACATCATGAGCTTTTTTAATAATTTCTTTTAATGGAGTTACATAACCCATAACATTTGAAATATAGTTTAAACAAACTACTTTTGTATTTTTAGAAATAGTTTTTTCAAAATTTTCAAAAGTTATTCTTCCCTCTTCATTAAGAGGAATGTATTTTAATTTAAGTTTCTTTTCTTTAGCTAAATTTTGCCAAGGTAATACAGAAGAATGATGTTCAAGTTCGGAAGTTATAACTTCATCATTTGCTTTTAAAAACTTTTTGCTTATAGTTAAAGCGAGATAATTAAGTGATTCTGTAGTATTTTTAGTAAATACAACTTCTTCAAATCTTGAATTAATAAATTTAGCAACTTCTTTTCTTGAATTTTCATATTCGCTTGTAGCTTTATATGATAACCCATATACACCTCTATGAATATTTACGCCATATTCTATATAATATTCATTCATTTTATCCAAAACAACTTTTGGCGTTAAAGAGGTAGCCCCAGAATCTAAATAAACTAGATTTGGATATTTATCATAAATAGGAAAATCACTTCTAATTTTTTTTACATCTAACATAGCTACTCCTTTCATAGATTATTTAAAATATAATCCTTTATTTTTTCCTCTTTTACTTCATTAATAACAAAAGCATAATAACCACTTAAAATAAGCCGTTCAGAATCTTCTTTTGTTAAACCCCGACTCATTAAATAAAATAATTCATCATCGCCAATTGCCCCAATAGAAGCCCCATGATTAGCTATAACATTATAATTATCTATCTTTAAAACAGGATTTGCAGAAATCTCAGATTCCAAATCAAGAATAATTCCTTTTGTAATTTGATTCATATTACTTCTTTCAGCATTTTCAACAACAAATCCTTCATTATCAACAAGCAAAGTTGATTTTTTATCACAAACTGCATAGTTAACTAAATGCGATTCAGTATCCATACTATTATGTTTAATACTAAAATTATGTTTTTGTTTTTTTGAAGATTCATTAACAATAATATTTTTGATATCTACTTTGCTAAAAATAGAATTTAATTCAGCAATAGAGTTGCCTGTTGCCTCTCCGTTTATTTTACAAACATTAATTTGATTAAAAATAGATTTCTTGTTTAAAATAACTTTAACATTATAGTTAATTTTACTATTTACAAATCTCATCGTTAAAAAATTAACAACAGCATTATTAAGCAATTCAATTTTAGAATCGTATAAGCAATTAACACTATTATTACAATATATTTCTGTAATATCTGCATTAATATTTTCATTAACTTTAACATTTAGGTTTTGTTTACTTAATGCATTAGTATAAATTATTTTATAACTACCATTTTTGCTAATGATAAAATCATTATTATTTGCAAAATTACTCTCTTTAACAACTCCATTATCAAAAATAACATAAAAATCATCTTTTTGAATAAAGTCAATTATATCCATAATTATTTACCTTTTGCCTCTTTAGTAATAGCATCCTTAACAGCACATGTACCAAGCACTACTCGGGCTTTTCTTTTCTTTTCATCTTCAAATATTCCTAATTCTGTTTTTACCCAATCATAACCCTCGCTATCAATTTTTTCAATTAACTCTTGTCCGCCAGTTTTTATTATTTTACCATCAACAATGACATGAACATAATCACATTTTATATAATCAAGTAATCTTTCATAATGAGTTATAATTAAACCCCCAAAATTAGAGCTTTTTAAACTACTAACATTTTCACCAACAATTTTCAAAGCATCAACATCAAGTCCTGAATCAATTTCATCTAAAATAGCAAAACTTGGTTTCAACATCTTTAATTGTAATATTTCATTACGTTTACGTTCTCCACCAGAAAAACCTTCGTTTAAATATCTGTGTGGTAAATCACTATTCATTTTTAAATCTTTTACTGATGACTCTAACTCAGTAATAAATTTATATAATGAAACATGTTTTCCTTCTGGAAGTCTTGCTTGCATTGCAGTCTTAATAAATTCAGAATTTGTAATTCCATTTACTTCATTTGGATATTGCATTGCTAAAAACAATCCATTCCTACTTCTTTCATCAACGCTCATTTCTAAAACATTCTTATCATCCAGTAGAATTTTCCCTTTAGTTACTTCATATTTATAATGTCCCATTATAGTTCCAGCTAAAGTTGATTTCCCTGAGCCATTTGGGCCCATAATAGCATGGAATTCTCCAGTTTTAATCTCCAAATTAATACCTTTTAAAATTTCCTTACCATCAACATTTACATGTAAATTTTCTATTTTTAATATTCTTGACATTTAGTCCTCCAATATTCCCATATATTTAAATCGAAGCCTTTCTGTAGCTTCATTAAAATCAAACGATTCTACTAATCCATTTGACACATACACTAAATACTCTGTTTTATTTTCTGCATTTTTTTTACTTACTACAAAAATACATTCTATATCATCATTCCCATTGACAAATTCCATCCCTTTATCTAGTCCTAAAGCAAACAAAGCTGTACTACAAGCATCACCCATAATTGAAAGATCAGTAATAACAGAAACTGAAACAACATTATTATCTAGTGAATATCCAGTTCTTGGATCTAGTATGTGATGGTAATCAATTCCATCTTCACTGCGAATATATTTTTCATAAATTCCACTAGTAACGACTGTTTTATTAATTACCTTCAAAGAGCCAATTGTTAAAACATCATTATTTGTAGGAACCATCGCATTTAAATCTTTCAAAGGTGTTCTAATGGAAACATTCCATGGCGCATCTTTTCCTTTTTCATCTATATAGCTACCCATAAGCAAAATATTGGCCCCAATATCTATAACTGCTTTTTCAAAACCTTCTTCCAATAAAAATTCTTCAATAACATCTGCTGCATATCCTTTTACAACAGCTCCTAAATCCAAAGCCATATTCTTTTCTTTTAAAAAAACAGTCTTATTTTCTTTATCCAAAATCACATTATTATAATTAACTAATGGTAATAATTCATTAATCTCTGTACTTGTTGGTAAATATTCTTTTGGAACTGCGCCTTGAGAAACAGAAAAAATTAAATTAGGAAAATCCCATATTTCCCAGACAGGAGCAATAGTTGGATCAAACAAAGCAATACCATCTACTTTAGACATAGTAGCAACCTTTAAAGATTCTTCAATTACATATATTACCTCATCACTTACTTTTACAGGTTCAATACCAGAATTGTTATTTATTTTCATTAACTCAGTAATATAGTTATCATTTCTTTTTACTACATTAAATTTTTTATCTAAATCATCAAGAATTAAAACCATATCATCATATAGTTCTATTCTTCTTTCCTCTTCAACTTTAGTTTTAGATACTAATTGGACTTTACTAACAGTTTCAAAAGCATTTCCTAAATTAAAAGTATATATATATGAATTCTTTTCATCATTATTAATACAACCAGAAAGAATAAATACTAACATTAACATCAAAAGCACATTAAAAGTTTTTTTCATTGTCTCCTCCATTAAACTATAATATTATAACAAATTACATACATTTTTGCACTTAATATAATAATGATATTTACCACAAAAAAAACAAAAGAAAAACCTCTTGTTATTTAAGAGGTTTTTCTTGTAAATAAATTTAATGTATTAAACTATAATATTTTGAACTGAATGGTTATCAGAATCATCATACTGTAGTTTATATAATTTATAATAATGCCCTTTATTTTTTAGTAATCTCTGATGTGTTCCTTCTTCAATAATTTTTCCTGCTTCAATAACAATAATTTTATCTGCATGTTGAATTGTTGAAAGACGGTGAGCAACTATTAACATTGTCCCAATACTCATTAATTTTTTCAAAGAATCTTGAATTAAATTTTCTGTTTCTGTATCAATATTGGCTGTTGCTTCATCAAGAATCAAAATCTTCGGTGTATGAACAATAGTTCTTGCAAAAGACAATAATTGTCTTTGTCCACTAGAAAAATTTGCTCCTTTTTCTTTTACTTCTTCTTGATAACCATTTGGTAGTTTATCAATAAAAGAATCAGCATTAACATAATTAGCAGCTTTTATAATTTCTTCATCAGTAATTTCTTCATCTCGTAAAGAGATATTAGAAGCAATAGTTCCACTAAATAAAAACACATCTTGTAACATCTGCCCAACTGCTTTTCTTAGAGATGCAACTTTAACTTTCGTAATATCAATTCCATCAATATAAATACTACCTTTTTGAATATCATAGTTTCTTGTAATTAAGGATAGTATCGTGCTTTTTCCTGATCCTGTTGCCCCCACAAACGCAACCGTTTCGTTAGGCTCAACACTGAAACTAACATCTTGTAAAATCCATTCATCTGGGATATAGCTAAACCATACATTTTTAAACTCAATTTTACCTTTTACATCAGTTAACTCAATAGCCTCAACTTCCTCAATAATGTCTGATTTCTTATCAATAGCTTCAAATATTCTTTCAGCAGAAGCAAGAGATGACTGCAAAATATTAAATTGTTCAGCAAGTTGTTGCAAAGGAGTAAATAACTTATCAATATATTGATAGAAAATTGTTAATTGTATGTATGTAAATCCAGTAGTAATTATTATATTATTTTGAATAGATTCATTTCCACCAACCCAAAAAACCATTATTACAGCCGAAATATAAATTACATAAATACTAGGTCTAAATATTGCAAAAGCAAGTATTTCTTTTAATGAACTCTTCATTAAATTGGTGTTTTCTACTTGAAATTCTTTATATTTTTTTTCTTCTTGTCCAAATACTTTAGTTACTTTCATCCCATTAATATTTTCAGAAACAAAAGAGTTAACATTACTAACATTTTTTCTTACTTCTCTATATGCTCTACGAGAATATTTCCTAAATACAACAGAAACAATTACCAATACTGGTGTAAACAATAAAATATATAATGTTAATTTAGGACTTACAAAAAACATTGCCCCAATAACACCAATTATTGTAAGTGCATTTTTCAAAACATTTATAATTACTGATGTATACATTTCATTTAAAGTGTTAGTATCTGTTGTTACTCTTGTAACTAATTTACCAGCAGGTATTTCTTTCATTTGCGCAATTGAATAACTTTCAATTGCTGTAAAAACATTTTCTCTTACTTCATATATAATTTTTTGACCAGTTTTTTGCAAAATATACGATAAAATAACTTCCAGTATCACAGATGCAAAAACAACTATACTTAATAGGATAACCCAATAAATGACTTGCACAAATTCTAACGATGCATCTTCTAATAACTTCATAACTTTTCCCATTATTAGAGGACTTAATAATCCTAGTATTGTAGTTATTATCATCATTATCATAACAGCTAAAAATGCGCCCCAATGTTTTAGACCATAGCCTAATAATCTTTTAGATAATGTACTATCATTAAAATTTTGATTATTTTTCTTCATCAATGCCACCTGCCTTTATTTCATCTTCTAATGCTTGCAAGTTGACCATATGGGCATAAATAGAATTTTCCATTAATTCTTCATGAGTTCCAAAGCCTAAAACTTTTCCTTTATCCAGAAGTAATATTTTATCTAATTTTCTAACCGTTGAAATTCTATGAGCAATTAAAATTGTAGTTTTACCTTTTCTAGTAAGTTTCAAATTTTTTATAATCTTATCTTCTGTGTCAGTATCAACAGCAGAAACAGAATCATCTAAGATTAAAATTGGTGCATCTTTAATTAAAGCTCTAGCAATTGATGTTCTTTGCTTTTGTCCTCCAGAAATAGTAGAACCGCGTTCGCCTATTAAAGTATTATAACCTTCTTTAAATTCATCAACATTTTCATTTAAATCTGCCAATGTTGCTGCAGCTACGATATCTTCTTCCGTTATTACACCTTTTTTTCCAAAAGCAATATTACCAGAAACAGTATCATTAAAAAGAAAATTATCTTGAGGAACATAAGCAATACCATTATATAAAACCTTTAAAGGTATTCTTCTAATGTCATGATCATCATAAAATATCATACCTTCTTCAACGTTATAAATTCTTAGCAATAAATCAACAAATGTAGATTTACCAGAACCAGTTCTGCCGATTATACCAACACTTTCTCCTTTTTTAATTTCTAGAGAAATGTCTTCTATAATAATTCCATCTTTCCCAGGATAATTAAAATTCAAATTTTCAATTCTAATATTTCCCTCAAGTTTACTAACATCATCACAATCTTCATCGATGATTGTTGCTTTTTCATCTAAAAGTTTACTAATTCTACGCATACTAGCTTTAGCTTGAGCACTCAAATTTATTAATTGAGCAATAGCCATAATAGGCCAAATTAAAGCTCCAAAATATGCTGTAAATTTAGTTAAATCACCAACAGTAAAAATACTCTCAGGTGTACTAGTAAACACTAAATAACCACCATAACCAATTATTAAAACCATAATACTACTAATTAAACCTGATATTATTGCTTGCAGTAATATTCCGGCTTTAACCATATCCATATTTTTATCAAAATTATTTTTATTTATTTTAGAAAATGCTATTAATTCTTTTCCCTCTTTTACAAAAGCTTTAATAACCCCAATTCCAGAAAAATTTTCTAAAGTAAATTCAGACATATCAGCAAAAGCTTTTTGCCTTGCTTCAAACTTTTTAGTCATATATTTACCAATAATTCTTCCGCCCAAAGCAATTAAAAACATTGGAATTGTTGAAAGAAGAGCTAAACCTAAATCTAGATTTATCATTTTATAAAAAGCTAAGCTCCCTAAAACAATAGCATCAAATATCATTATTACACCAGAACCAACTGACATTCTAATTGTTTGTAAATCATTAGTATAAAGAGCCATTAATGCTCCAGTTTTATTTTGTTGATAATAATCTTGTGACAATGTAAGACTATGTTTAAACATATCTTCTCTAATATTTGCTTCAATTCGCGCCCCATTACCAAGTAATGTAATTCTCCAGATAAATCTGCCCACAAACATAACAGCAAGTATAATAAACATGTCAAAAACATATCCTCTTAAAACATCTACTGTTAAAACTTTTTCTTTTAATGCATCAATAATATTACCAAATATCTCCGGAATTTGTAATTGATAAATATCAACAGCAATTAAAGCAGCAATACCAATAAGAAAAACCCATAAATATTTTAAATAATATTTATTAATATGTTTACCAAATATCATAATTATAACCAATAAATTAATAACTTATTTTTTCAAAATAATCTTCTGCTATTAATTTAACATCTACTTTCTTTAAAATATTTTTCTCAAAATAACAATTATATTCTCTTAATATATCACTTTTTAACGCATAAGGCAAAAAATATTTTATATTATGACTAGTTCCATAATTATCATTACTTACAACCCAATCTATTTCTTTGAAATCTAAAATTCCTTCCCTTGTTTTTAGAGGATAAAAAAAATTAATTTCTTTTTTTAATTCAGCAATATATAAATATAAACCGCCATCAAAACCAAATTCTTCTTGATTCCAAGTAACAATTCCTTTAAATTTTAAATCATAAAAAGATTCATCAATATTTGCTTCTTCAACTAATTCCCGTTTGATACATTGAGTGGGGTTCTCACCATCTTCTATTTTTCCACCAAGTCCGTTCCAACAACCCATCCAAGGACTTTTATTTCTATTAATCATTAAAACTTGATTATCTCTTTTAATAAAACATAAAGTATACTTGTACATCATTTCCCCCAATTCTTTTAACTATTATACTCTTTTACAATCAAAAAAGAAAGAGTAATAACTAGGTAAATTAATGCATTAAAAAAAGGATGCTGAAGCATCCTTAATTATTATATTATTTTGAATAATCCATCGCTGCATAGCGTTCGTACATTCTAAATCTTCTTTGAGATTGTTCTTTATTAATAGCAAGAAGTTCCTTTGCATGTTCAGGATTTGCTTTTTTAAGCATTGCATAACGAGCTTCCGATAATAAATGCTCTTCATATTTATCCCAATTTGGTTCTTTTGAATCAATTACAAATGGATTCTCATTATTTTCTACTCTTCTAGGGTCAAATCTATAAAGTGGCCAATATCCTGTTTCAACTGCTGTTTTAGCTTGCATTTGTGAATTATATAATCCACCTTTGATACCATGAGAAATACATGGTGAGTAAGCAATTATTACAGATGGACCAGGATAACTTTCAGCTTCTTTGATTGCTTTAAGCATTTGCATTTGACTTGCACCATGAGAAATTGAAGCTACATAAACATGACCATAAGTCATAGCCATTGCACCTAAATCTTTTTTCATGCCCGCTTTTCCACCAGCTGTAAACTTAGCAATTGAGCCAGTTTGGCTTGATTTTGAAGACTGTCCACCAGTATTTGAATAAACTTCAGTATCCAATATTAAGATATTAATATCTTCATGATTGGCAATTACATGATCAAGTCCACCAAATCCAATATCATAAGCCCATCCGTCTCCACCAATTATCCATTGTGAACGTTTAACTATATAATCTTTATTTTCTAATAATTCTTTATCAAGTTCTGTATTAGATTTCTCTAGTGCTGGGATTAACTTATCATATATTTTTAAAGTAGCTTGTCCATCATTTTTATTTTCTAACCATTCAGTAAATAAAGTTTTTAATTCTTCTGGTTCATTAGCATCCTTTAATCCTTTTTCCATTAAAACTTCAACTTTTGCTTTTAAAACATCAGCAGCTATTTTCATTCCATAACCATATTCAGCATTATCTTCAAATAATGAATTTGCCCATGCTGGACCACGATTAGTCTTCTTATTTGTTGTATATGGAGCCATAGGATATGATCCACCATAAATTGATGAACATCCTGTAGCATTAGCAATAACCATTCTTTCTCCAAATAATTGTGTTACTAGTTTAATATAAGGAGTTTCTCCACAACCTGCACATGCTCCACTAAATTCAAATAATGGTTGTGAAAATTGTGAATTTTTAGGACTTTGCATTTTATCAATTAAATCATCTTTATATGTAACATTCTCAAAGAAATATCTAGCAATTTCTTGCTTACCTTTATCTATTTCTTCTTCAATAGGAGCAAAAACTAAAGCTTTTTCGCCCTTCTTACCAGGACATTGATTAATACAAACTCCACAACCAGTACAGTCAGCAATAGAAATTTGAATTGCATATTGTAGTCCATCAAATCCTTTACCATTTGCTTTTAAAGTAACTGTTCCTTCAGGAGCATTAGCCAATTCTTCTTCAGTAGCAAGGAATGGTCTAATTACTGCATGAGGACAAACAAATGAACATTGATTACATTGAATACAATTATCAGGATTCCAAGATGAAACAAAACTTGAAATATATCGTTTTTCAAAATCTGTAGTTCCTGCTGTCATAGTTCCATCATCATATTTCTCAAACGCTGATACAGGTAAATCATCACCCTTTAAAGCATTAATCTTATCAGCAATAGTTTTTACAAAATCAGGTCTATCTCCATTAACTATTTCTTCTTCTACTTCTAATTTTGCCCAAGAAGGTTTAACTTTAATTTGTTTTAATCCTTCAGCGCCTTTTTCAATTGCTAAATAGTTCATTTGAACAATTGCTTCGCCTTTATTTCCATAAGCATCATGTGCATACTTTTTCATTAATTCCTTAGCTTTATCATAAGGAAGAATTTGTTCATTAAGTTTGAAAAATGCAGATTGCATAATAGTATTAGTTCTATTACCTAAGCCAATTTCAGCAGCTAAAGATACAGCATCAATTACATAGAATTTAGCTTTTTTCTTTGCAAGAGAAATTTTAAAACTATTTGGTAAATATTCAATTAATTCTTTTTCGCTCTTAACAGTATTTAATAAGAAAGTTCCACCTTGCTTTAAATTACGCAACATATCAAATTTATGCGTATATGAATCAAGTGAGCAAGAAATAAATCCTGCATGTCTTACTAAATAAGTTGATCTAATTGGATCTGGTGAGAAACGAAGATTACTTCTTGTAACTCCACCTGATTTTCTTGAATCATAAGCAAAATATGCTTGGCCATTAAATTCTGTATTTTCACCAATTAATTTGATGGTACTCTTATTAGCACCAACAGTTCCGTCACTACCTAATCCATAAAATATTAATTCAGATACATTAGGAGATCCAACATTTATTTCTTTTGTAATTGGAAGTGATAAATGTGTTACATCATCAACAATTCCAATTGTAAATTCTTGTTTAGCATTTTTACCTTTTGCAAGATTATCATAAACCGCAAAAATTTGTCCTGGAGTAGTATCTTTAGATGAAAGTCCATATCTACCACCAACAATAATTGGTGCCGCTTTTCTTCCATAATACGCAGCCATAACATCAAGTTTTAATGGTTCGCCAATTGAGCCACTTTCTTTTGTTCTATCTAAAACAGCAACTCTTTTTACTGTTTCAGGCATAGCATCAAAGAAATACTTACTAGAGAATGGACGATATAATCTAACAACTAAAACTCCAACTTTTTTGTGTTTGTTCTCCATTAAATAATCTACAACTTCTTTAACACATTCAACAACAGATCCCATAGCAACAATTACATCTGTTGCTTCTTTGTCACCGTAATATGTAAATGGAGCATAATCTCTTCCAGTAACTTTAGAAATCTCTTGTAAATATTCATTTACAATGTCCGGAAGTTCATTATAATATTTATTACTTACTTCTTTAGTTTGAAAATAAACATCATCATTTTGAGCAGTTCCTCTTGTAACAGGACGTGCAGGATTTAAAGCTCTTTCTCTAAAACTTTTTACAGCTTCTTTATCTAATAAACGGTCAAAAACATCATAATCAATAACTTCTACAGATTGAATTTCATGAGAAGTTCTAAAACCATCAAAGAAATGAATAAATGGTAAAGAAGATTTTACACTAGCTAAATGGGCAACGCCGCCTAAATCCATAACTTCTTGAACAGAAGATGAACAAAGCATCGCATATCCTGTTTGTCTAGCAGCCATAACATCTTGATGATCTCCAAATATAGATAAAGCTTGCGCAGCAATTGAACGTGCCGCTACATGAATAACTCCTGGTAAAAGTTCACCAGCAATTTTATACATATTTGGAATTTTTAAAAGTAATCCCTGACTAGCAGTAAATGTAGTTGTCATAGCTCCTGTTTGCAAGGCACCATGAACAGCAGCTGCTGCTCCACCTTCAGATTGCATTTGAACAACTTTAACAACAGTACCAAATAGATTTTTCTTTCCTTCTTTAGCCCATTCATCAACATGCTCAGGCATTACAGAAGAGGGCGTTATTGGATAAATACCCGCTACTTCAGTAAACGCATAAGCAGTATAAGCTGCAGCTTGGTTTCCATCCATAGATTGTAAAACTTTTTTTGACATATATTACCTCCATATTATTTCTTAATTTCCTTTTGCATATATAATAATACACAAAATATTACATATACTATTATATCACATAAATCCATTCTTGTTAAGCACTATTTTTAGTTAAACAAATATAAAAACCCTAATAATTATGCTATAATATATTAGGTGATAAAATATGAAAACTTTAATTATTGGAATAAATTCAAAATATATTCATCCAGCAATGGGTGCTTTTCAAATAAAAGCCAATACATCATTTAATTGCTCAGTAATAGAAATTACTATTAATGATGATATTCAAAATGCTGTTGCTAAAATACAAAACGAAAATTTTGATTTATTAGCTTTTTCAACATACATTTTTAATATTGAATATACTTTGAAATTAATTAATAAATTAGATTTAAACATTCCGATTCTTCTTGGGGGTCCAGAAGCAAGTTATAATCCTGATTTATTAACAAATAAAAAAATAGATTTTATTATAAAAAATGAAGGCGAAGAATCATTTAATGAACTTATTACATATCTACAAGGCTTAATCCCAATTACAGAAGTATCAAATCTATATTATAAAGATAATAATAAAATAAAATTTACTTTTGATAAAAGACCTGATATTAAACTAATT